>NZ_SHMN01000030.1:0-20766 GCF_029478525.1 Vibrio sp. 1151_11
AACGGCTCAAGAGGGATTGCCAACGCGTGGCGACTTTAGTGCAAAATTGAAGTTCAGTGTTTTCGGTGTGTTTTTTAAGTTCGGCGGTGCGTTGTCAACCCCTTAGCCGGGCGTTATGCAACTCAGGTGAATTTAGGGGCTCAATATTTTGGGATTTCTCCGGCTATTCGTTTTGTGTTGTCGGCAAATGAACTTTTTCACCCTCAGATTCGTGGTTAACTCAAACCGTAAAACAGACAACATTCTTGGTTTGCCTCAATCATTTTTAGCGTTGGCTTGCTGCCAATTCAGCTGGCGCAAAGTGTGGAAAGGGCAAGTTGATCGAGCATTTTGTACTTGCTGAAAGTCTTGCTTGTTGAGTTTGTCGCATTCAAAAGCTTGGTTTGTTGTTGAAAGGTGGACTTTGTTTTGGCGGCTCATTTATCACGGCTCTGGCTTGGGTTGGTTCTTGAATCACTCAACCATTGCAATTGTGGCTTTTGATCGAGTAAAGTCAGTTTATCTTATTGAATTTGCATAACAAACGGCTCAAGAGGGATTGCCAACGCGTGGCGACTTTAGTGCAAAATTGCAGTTCAGTGTTTACAGTGTGTTTTTTAAGTTCGGCTGTGCGTTGTCAACCCCTTAGCCGGGCGTTAGGCATCAGGAGGAAACTTGGATAAATTTTCAATTGAATTACTAGAGAAAGTAAACAGTTTCTATGCGACATCTTTCTCTCAACTAATGACTATTACACTAGGTTTGGTTGCATTCGTCGGTGTTTTGGTTCCTATCTTGTTTACTTTTTACCACAATCGAAAAGTGAAATTAGAGTCAGAGTTGTTACAAAAAAATATTGAGCAAAAGGTATCAGAGGCTCAAGCTGAGCTTATGAAATATATTACTCAAGAGGTCTGTTCGAAGTTTGACTCAGCTTGCTCTGAGAGCGATAAAAGGTTGCATGTTTTATCTGCTGGTTTATTTCATCTTCAAGCTAACTTTCAAATTAAGAATAAAAGCTTTAAAAATGCTACGGATAGTAGCTTTAGCGCCATATTCTCATGCATCGAGGCGCATGATGAATTAAACCTGAAGCGTGGTTTGGAAGTTCTAATGAAACGTTGCCTACCATTTTTAACGCCAGAGCATGCGGTCAATCTAAAAGAACTTGATTTTAACCTAAGCGAGCTAATTTCTGCTCTCAAAGGTATTAATGAAAATGGTCGTTATACTGACACCATATTTGAGCTTTCAGCACTCAAGTATGAGTTGCTTCATAAACTGTCCACACCCCGTGAGGCGAATGCCTAACAAACGCTTCAAGAGGGACAGCCAACGCGTGGCATTTTTACTATGCGTTGGTTTTTGTGGTTACGGTGTTATGCGGAAGCTTGGTAGTAGCGTTGTCTGCCCCTTAAGCGGGCGTTATGTGTTTGATGGTTTTTTGAGGTTAAACCTAAGATTTCATTGAGAATTCGTTTCGTGTTTTCGGCAAGTTGGCTTGATAGAAATGAATTCTTGAACAACTTGATATTGATCGTTTTCAAGGTTCTTGGGTGCCTCAATTAAGTTTTGGATCTGGTTTGTGTTGAGTTTCGTCAGTTTCAAATCGCTTTAATTGAAATGTCCTTTTGACTGGTTTTCTTGCTGAAGCTCAGCTCTGAAAGTCTGGTGAAGCAAAAGGTTTGGTTGTGGCTGAAAGGGCGCTTTCTTTGTTGTTGATTCTGCAAGTGGCTTTCTTTGGCTCAGATCGCTGTGAAATTTAGGGTTTGGTCAGCATCGTTTTTGCACGTAACTTATTAAAATTCCTTCATTTCTACGGTGGTTTACTTTGAATTCACGGTAAAATTCACATAACAAGCAATTCAAGTGGATTCTCAACGCGTGGCAGTTTTACTATGCGTCAGGTAAAGTGTTTTACGGTGCAATGCAGCGGCTTGGCCAGTGCGTTGTTCACCACTTAATTGGGCGTTAAAAAGCAAGGAAACATATGAACTCGGCAGTAATCGATTTACAGAGAAACGCATTAAATCATAAATACCCTCTTTCTAATTTGTTGCGAGAGGCATACGTGATAGCGACAAAGTTAAATGTAGTAGAATTTAAATCTTGGGTACATTGTGAACTAAATGGCTATAAAGGTGATATAGAAATACCTGAATATAGAAAAAGTCGGGGTGAGCTTAAAGGGTACAATAGTTATCGCGGTTGGGTGAAAGCTATGCTTCCCAATCAAGAATGGGAAGATCTGATTACTTTAACTCATACAAGTCAGAGCATATCTGAGATTTCCATGCTGACAGCTTCTGGTGAAAATTATGTAGTGCAGAATTTTGGTGCGGAGCATTTAGCTAGCTTGCAGCAGTTGTTTAATAACGGAACAGATATGAAATTATTCATTCCGATGACTTCAATGCACAACATTCTAGAGTCAGTGAGAAACACTATTATAGACTGGAGTTTACGACTCGAATCAGAAGGTATCCTTGGTGAAGGGTTACAGTTCACAACAAAAGAAAAGGAATTGGCTAGTATGTCGACTAATATCAAAATTGACAATTTTCAAGGTGTGTTAGGTGACATATCGAATAGTTCATTAACTCAACACTTAGACATGAATATATCCAAAAATGATTTTGATACTTTGGCAAGCTTTTTGGTGAGTAATAAGGTTGAGCAAGACGATGTTGAATGTTTAAGAGAGTCTATCAAATCTGACGGTGTAGTTGAACCCGGAAAGTTTGGTGCAAAAGTTAGTGATTGGATAGGCAGAATGGTTGCAAAGTCAGCGGATGGTTCATGGAATGTCTCTATAGCTACGGCAGGTAATTTACTAGCAGGTGCTATTACCAAGTACTACGGTGGATAAGCTTTTTAACAAAGCATTTAAGACGGATTCTCAACGCTTGGCATTTTCAGCTTAGGTCAGCTTTAGTGCTTTATGTGGCAAAGTTTAGGCTTGGGTGGAGGCGTTGTTCACCACTTAATGCGGCGTTATGTACTTAGAGAAAAACTATATGTATTTGAGGGTGCAATGAGAGCAGTAGTATTGGGGTTTGCTTTAGTTTTGGCGTGTCAATCCGCATTTTCTAGTGAAAAGCATCAAGCTCTTCAGGGATTAGACAAATTAATTAAGTCTAGCGACGTGATTAATGATGCGAATTCGAAAGAAACAACTAGAAGCTCAATGTTGAGCAAAGACTTCGTATTATATCGTTGTGTTCTTTCCGAGTTAGAGCGTCAGGGACAATATAGCAATGACAACGCAATTGTTGCGGTAATGACTAATAAACCGAGGATCATCAGTGTTACGTCTGAAATTCAATATTGGATACTTGGTTTAAGTAAGGCTGCCCATTCAGGATACTCCAAAATATGCTCATCAGGTCAGCCTAATGAAGTATCATTAGTTGTTTCGGGCTTTCTCGAAAGCTCTCAGTTGTACGAAAGACTGGCAATTTTAAACGAACATGGTTGGCGTGAACCATGGCAACCAAAATAAACGAAACACGTACATAACAAACTGTTTAAGAGTGATTCGCAACGCGTGGCATTTTCATCATGCGTTGGTTTAAGTGATTAAGGTGGTATGCGGCGGCATCGGTATTGCGTTGCTCACACCTTAACAGGGCGTTATGTGAATGGGGGAAAATAATGTCTTCAGTTCCAGAATCAAAAGATGAGTTGCTCACAGCTATAAATTCTATATTCCCGAAACTTATGGACGATTATCTGAGTGTTCCTGCATCAATGGCACGTAAGTGTGAAATTGAAGGTAACTTAAAAGGAACACAAATTAGCGTTTGTGACACTGTCGCTTATCTTGTTGGTTGGGGAAACTTGGTCTTGAAATGGCACAGTTTGAAGTCACAAGGTTTGCCAGTCGATTTTCCTGACACGGGTTATAAATGGAATCAGCTTGGATTGTTGGCGGTCAGTTTTCACGATCAGTACCGTGATTGGCAATACGAGGACTTACTTAAGGAGTTAGACTCAACAATAAACAAGCTGATCTTGTTAGTCGCAAGTTTAAGCAATGAAGAATTGTATGAAACGACGTGGTATGAACAATGGACATTTGGTCGAATGATCCAGTTCAACACGTCATCACCAATGAAGAATATGCGAGCCAAAGTTAGGCGCTTTAACAAAAACAACAGGCTTCGGTAGGTAATTCACATAACAAACGGCTCAAGAGGGATTGCCAACGCGTGGCGGCTTTAGTACAAAATTGAAGTTCAGGGTTTACGGTGTGTTTTTTAAGTTCGGTGGTGCGTTGTCAACCCCTTAGCCGGGCGTTAAGTTACAAGGAGTCATATGAAGTTATATGTAGAAGAAAAAATTGGTAGTAAAACTACTGGTGGGAAATTATATCTCGATAAAATAGCACCAACAAAAAAAGATCTTGCAGAGTTGCTTGGTAGTAAAGATTTCTTTATTAACGATGAAAAATATTTTGTGAGTCAAGTCAAAGCTGAAAAAACGAGTGATGCAGCGGCATTGGGTATGGTGTTAGGCGGTGCACTTGGTTTAATTGGGGGTGTTTATGGTGTTATGGCTGGAGGTGCTCTTGGCGGAGCCTTAGGCAAAGATGCTGATATTAAAGAACAAGAAAAAGTGGACAAGTTTAATAGGAGTCGATTGTGAGTAAAAAAACTTCTGTAAACTATAGATGGACTATTTCCATCGTTGCATTTATCTGTTTAATTCTTACTGCTCAGGCATTTGGTTCTGATATGAAAGAGCCGATCAGAAATATCTTAGATTCGGGGTGGCTTAGCAAATTTCTATGGGCATATGTAGCGAGCATTTTGAGTATTCATCGTTACTTATTTAAAAGTTATGAACTAGCTAAGGATAGTTTTATATATAAGCATTTTGGTGCTTATTCAGACACTCTCTTTGGTATAGGGACGTACGGGGTTGCTGGTACGACATCTCTTGCGTTACTTAAAGGGCTTTATATGCAAACTTTCTTCAGTGGTGAGCATTTTATTGGCTTTGGAACATTCGATTTAATTTCCATGTTTCTATTGACGTCATTTTTGCTTTTTTACTGTATGTTCAACACAACATTTTTGCTGAAAGACATCATTTTTTATTCGGAAAATTCGACAGTGGAAGTGAGAACTTAACAAACGGCTCAAGAGGGATTGCCAACGCTTGGCGACTTTAGTGCAAAATTGAAGTTCAGTGTTTACAGTGGTTTTTTGAGTTCGGCGGTGCGTTGTCAACCCCTTAGCCGGGCGTTATGCATTTTTTAGGAAAAGAGGAACTATGGTTGTTGAAGTCAGGCGAGCAGAGCCATCAGATGCTAAAGCGATAAAAGGAGTTTATGAGTGCCCAAATGCGTACACTGGCACATTACAACTTCCGCTTCCATCCTCCGATATGTGGGAAAAACGTTTTCAGACTATTCCAGATCATGTTTATGCATATGTGGCACTAGTGGACGGTGAAATAGTAGGTAATTTGGGCTTTGAGCTATGTACTAATCCGAGACGACGTCACGTAGGTACATTCGGTATGGGCGTTAAAGACGATGCTCAAGGTTTAGGTGTTGGTAGTGCTTTACTGAAAACGGTTATCGATTTAGCGGATAACTGGCTGAATTTGAAACGAATCGAATTGACGGTCTATGTGGACAACGAACGAGCGATCAATTTGTATAAGAAGTTCGGTTTTGAAATTGAAGGTGAGTCGAAAGCTTATGCGTTCAGAAATGGTAGCTACGTTGACGTTTACCATATGGCTCGCGTTGTGGCACATGCATAACAAACGCTTCAAGAGGGACAGCCAACGCGTGGTATTTTTACTATGCGTTGGTTTTGGTGATTACGGTGTTATGCGGTAAGTTGGTAGTAGCGTTGTCTGCCCCTTAAGCGGGCGTTAACTAGCACAATGACTACCGTGTAATGCTTTGATAGAGTTTAAGAAGTCAATCTTAATTTTTGGAAATTTTATGACAAAAAAGTACTCAGCTATATATTATCCTGATAGCTATGTTTTCAATCAAAAGTCATTGATGACATACCTATTTATCTATGATGAATTGCACCTTGTAACGTTTGCTGATGACTCGAAAACTCCCACTGAATATTTTAAAAATATACCAGATTATACGACTATTACTTCTATGACTCAGGAGGGTACTCAAAGGGAATTTTACATTCATGGAGATGAAGTAAAATCAAATGTTGCAGGCGATGTTAATGCTGATGCTAGGCAAGTGATTCAGTTTTATCAATTTATACATAGATATAAAAGCTTAATTGGTGATTCTATTCATTTTCATCCCAATATGATGGCCAATTTATGGTCAAGTATGAGCAAGCAATTGTGGAATGGTGAATTTCCTATACAGGATCTTTTAAGTCTTATATCAGGTAATAATTCAACAATGTTGGAATATGAAAAGTTTCAGCAAGAATATCCAGAAGTTAAAAATGAAACCCTATGGAGAACAGTTCCTACAGCATTAAACCTGGCTCAAGAAAAGGACTTCATACTAGTTAGTGATAAAACTGAAATATCGGTTCCATTTTTATCTGAAAATCATAAAAATGTTAAGCTGTTGACAAGTGTCTTGGCAGAAGAATGTGTAAAAATCATGATACCAGACTGTCGCCAAGCGACCCCTAATGAAATTTTAGAGATCAGAAGTAAATTGAAAGATAATTTGTTGCCTTTCCGCATGTCATTACAAAAACTTACTGGTGATTTAAGAGGTGCTATAGAGTCAGACGCGAAAATTGACGACCTAAAAGGAGAGGCAAAGTTTATAGTTGAAAGTCAAATAGAACCTCAACTTTATGAGTTAAAGCAGGCAATAGAGAGAAGTAACTCTAAATTAATGAATAATGTATTTGGAAAATTTTTACATTGGGTTCCGTACGTAGCTAAAGCGTGGGCCATGCCAACTCCAGACAATATATTAGCGATAGCTCAAAAAATGGGAGAGGATACGAATTTAATTCTCGATACTATTGATGATTTTTCTTATACCAAAGCACAAGGTCTATCATTTTTACTACAGGTTGAAGAAGCAACTGGTAAAAAATGAACGTAAAAAAGTGCTAGTTAACAAAGCATTTAAGAGTGATTTGCAACGCTTGGCAGTTTCGCTTCGCTCAAGTATAGCCAAGCGCCGCTCACACCTTAATGCGGCGTTATGCAACTCAGGTAAATTTAGGGTTTCAATCTTTTGGATTTCTCCGGCCATTCGTTTTGTGTTGTCGGCAAATGAGCACTTTTACCCTCAAATCCGTGGTTCACTCAAGCCGTAAAACAGCTAAGGTTCTTTGTTTGCCTCAATCAGTTTTAGCGCTGGCGCGTTGTGAATCTTGCGGGCGCAAAGTGTGGAAAGGGCAAGTTTATCGAGCATTTTTTACTTGCTGAAGTTTTCGCTCGTTGAGTTTGTCTCATTCAAAAGCTTGGTTTGTTGTTGAAAGGTGGGCTTTGTTTTGGCGGCTTATTTATCACAGTTCTGGCTTGGGTTGGTTCTTGAATCACTCAACCATTGCAATTGTGGCTTTTGGTCGTGTAAAGTCAGTTTATCTTATTGAATTTGCATAACAAACGGCTCAAGAGGGATTGCCAACGCTTGGCGGTTTTAGTGCAAAATTGAAGTTCAGTGTTTACGGTGTGTTTTTTAAGTTCGGCGGTGCGTTGTCAACCCCTTAGCCGGGCGTTAGCTGTGGCTAAGAAAAGCTGTGAATTTAGGGTGGAAAGGCTTTGGGTTTCCTAGCTACACACCGGACAAATCTCAGCTTCTCAACTATCTCGCCAGTGGCACTTTTCGGGAAGTGTTTGAACTTAACGAAGTCTGCTTACGGGAAATGTTGTGTTTGTTAAGTTCATTGGCGCGGCTTCTTGGCTGTTGAAATTCATGAATGCTTAAATTCATTTCGTGTGCTCTGTCGTTGGCTTTTTCGATAGAATTCTTTGCAAATTACCATGCTCAGGAATGGAGATTTCCTCTGTCATTTCTTCTTTGCCAAGCGCATTTCGTGGATTAGGTTTTAATTTCACAGCTGTCCGTTTTACTTTGTCATTTGAAAGCAATAATGTGTTTCAAATTAGGCATTTTGGCGTAATTCGCTAGCGAAAGTGCAGCAGCTAACTAGGCGTTTAAGACGGATTCCCAACGCTTGGGAGTTTCGATTCTAGGTTGAGTGTTGTGTTTAAGGCGCAATGGTTTAGGATTTTGGTCGCGTTGCTCACCACTTAACGCAGCGTTATACCGTTCTAGGATTCAACAAGTTAAGAGGTTTTAAATGGGAAAGTCAGTATTTCTAAGTTACCCCCGCCCTTACAATGATGAACAACAAGTTTTTATTGAAACGTTGTGTGAGTATTTGGTTAGCAGAGGTTATGAACCTAGGACTCTAGGCGTCACGGATTACGATATGGATGCACCGCTAAAAGCGATCCGCAGGCTTATGCTTGAATCTAACGGCTTAATTACCATCGCGTTTAGAAGAGCTCTAATTACGCAAGGTAAGGGAAAGCCAGGTACACCTGATGAATATTCTTTAGATGATAAGTGGCTAACTAGCCCTTATAGCCATATTGAGCCCGCGATGGCTTTCCAGATCGGACTTCCGGTTTTGATTATACGAGAATCCGGTGTTATTGCAGACGGCATATTGGAGCAGGGTGTACTAGGTACTTACATGCCGGAATTTCACTTAAGCAGTTCATCTGATGACTACTTGATTTCCAATGAGTTTTCGCAGCTTATTCGTAAATGGGAATCTCAAGTAGAACGTGTTGTAGAAAACAAAGGAAACCCACCAAAGTTGTACTAACGGTATAACAAACTGTTCAAGAGGGATTCGCAACGCGTGGCATTTTCACTATGCGTTAGTTTTAGTGTTTAAGGTGGTATGCGGCGGCTTCAGTATTGCGTTGCTCACCCCTTAACAGGGCGTTAGAGTTTTTTCTAATTCATCTGCAAATCAAATATTGAAGGAATAATATGATAGAACATTTACCTGCGGCATTAACGACTTTACAAACAGCTATGAATTTTGGTAAAGCCATGGTCGATTTAAATGATAGCGTTAAATCTCAATCGAAATTAATTGAATTTAATGGAGCTATTATTTCGGCACAGCAATTAATCATTTCAGCGCAACAAGAACAAACAGCTCTTCTTGCTGAAATGGAAAGATTGAAAAAGGAAAATGAAAAGCTACTCAACTGGCAAAAAAATAGTTCAAATTACATTCGAAAAGAAATTGCTTCTGGAGTTTTTGCTTATATTAAAAGTGACACGGAAGAGAAACTATCCAATACGCATAAATATTGTTGCAGTTGCCATGAGAAAAATAAATCATCAACTTTACAGCAATTTCATGTAGAAAGGGGTCGTAATATTGGGCTTAAATGTCCAAACGGTTGCCCTGATATTGTATTTCATGCATACGTAGATATGTATTGATGGTGCAGAAAACTCTAACAAGGGTTTTCAAGTCGGACAAATTACAGTTGGCTTTTTGTTCGTGCCTCACTTATTTTAGCCAACTGCAATTTGCCGCTTAAAACGGCGTTATGTGTTTTGTGAGGCTCAATTGAAAAATCTTTTCTTCGTAACAAATTCTGTAGCAGGGCGCTGTGGACCAGACAAAGTCATGTGGGATCTGGAAGAGTTGTGGCTATCTGGAGTTCGGGCAATTATTTCGGTCAATGACGGAGAGAGTGTTCATTTTTCACGCCTAAAGGCTATTGGTTTTGCGTATGAACACATGCCTCTTTCAAGTAATGCGCCAGTTAAAAGTGGCGATTTTGAGGTTTGTCTTGATGCATTGCCTCGTATTATCAAGTTCATTGAACACAATGAGACTCAAGGAAAAGTTGTAGTACATTGCAAATCAGGCAAAGATCGGACAGGACTAGCATTGGCAGCATACCTTTTAAAATCCAAAGGTTTCGGTGTAAAAGAATCAATAACGGCTGTAAAGGATGTTCGTGATATTGCTTTCAGCGCGCCAGACTGGGATTGGTTTACCGAAAAAGTTTTGGTTGGTCTGTCTAACACATAACAAACGCTTCAAGAGGGACAGCCAACGCGCGGCATTTTTACTATGCGTTGGTTTATGTGATTACGGCGTTATGCGGAAAGTTGGTAGTAGCGTTGTCTGCCCCTTAAGCGGGCGTTAGGCAAATATGGGGACAAACTGAGAAAATATGGGCTGTTTTGAATTTTGTAATTGTAGCTGTACTGATACAGACGCAAATTTCGATCGTGTATTGTCCAAGGAGACAAACTTTGGTTTCAGTCTATCTCAAATATCGAAATCGAATATTGGTTGGTTTACAGACGAAACCATCGCAGATCATCAACTTGAGCTCTGGGGCATTGGAGAACAATCCGGTATCTATATGCTTTGGCATAAAGAAGACTATTGTGCCCAACATGACCGTTATCACATGACATGTTTGTATGTTGGTAAAGGCTACGTTAATTCTCGTTTGCGCTCTCACTGGAAAAAGAAAAACTTCTCAGATGAGATGCTCATTTACTTCTCATATTTTCCTTGCACTAACAGGCAAGCTAAATACATCGAGCAATTGTTCCTAGATCTATACGATCTACCGCTAAATAAGGCAGAGAATGAAGGTCAGCTTATCTTATGCCAACATTGGACACAGTGGGACGTTGACTAATTTGCCTAACAAAGCGTTTAAGGCGGATTCCCAACGCTTGGCATTTTCGGTTTGATTGAGCTTTAGTGTTTACGGCACAATAGTTTAGGTTTGGTGGTAGCGTTGCTCACCACTTAACGCGGCGTTATGTGCCTAAATACTGCTATGAGTCACAAGAATTATATTTCACTATGCAATGTATTTGGTATAATCGATATCGTACACTATTCAAAGATAAGGATAATATTTGTGACGACAGTGGCTCATGCGGATGGAGTAATTGCTTCAGACTCGCGTTTTACTTTCGATGGTTCTGGACATCAAGTCGATGGTTTAGTATCGAAAATTGGTATTTTTGAAGACGAAAGTATTTTTTATGGTATGGCTGGCCGTTCGGATTTTATGGCAAAATGCCACGATTACGCGATCGCCGTGCAGGCGATTAACTTAGCGCACTTAAAGTTAATCTTCGATCAAACCCCAATTCATGGTAAAGATAACGAAGTTACATTTGAGCTACTGGTTCACGCTAACGGTGTTTGCCATAAATTTGCATTTGTTCAAAATCTTGGCTTTTATGAAATTTCGACCGATAATTACCAGACAGCAGGAAGTGGTGGTGAATATGCTATCGAATTTTTGACCACATCGTCTTCAGATACTGTAAAAGCGGTAGAGTATGCTATCGCAAACGACCAATATAGCGGAGGTGACATTATGGCAACTAAAGAACATCACGAGAATGAAGTGCTAGCGCCATTCATGATCAAAGCTGGTGATGAGGCCAAGCAACACCAACAACTTGAAGCAAAAGTACAGCAGCTTCACGCTAGTGGTTATCAGGGTATGGCATATGCAGCAATTGGTAGCTACTCTGAATGCGATGTGAGCGAGCTCACTAAATCGGACAATGTTACCTTTGGATCATATGACACGGTAGCTGCAGCACAGTTCTTAGATACATATATTTCCGCTTAATAATTTAACTTTTCTAAAACACCAGCATTAATCGCTGGTGTTTTTTATACCTATTGAAAGTAGGCACATAACAATCTGTTTAAGAGTGATTCACAACGCTTGGCATTTTTGCTATGCGTTGCGTTTTGTGTTTAAGGCGGTATGCAGAAGCGTCGGTATTGCGTTGCTCACACCTTAACAGGGCGTTATGCTACCAGTCGAAATCTTCAATAAGGAATACTATGAAACAGAACATTGTCCATATTGCTTTAGTTGTAAAAGATTATGATGAAGCCATTGATTTTTATGTAAACAAACTCAAATTTGAACTTATTGAAGATACTCATCAACCTGAACAAGACAAACGTTGGGTGGTTGTGGCTCCACCAAATTCTCATGGTGTTACGTTGTTACTTGCCAGAGCCTCGAAGCCAGAGCAGCATGATTTCATTGGAAATCAAGCAGGCGGTCGAGTATTCCTGTTCCTAAATACCGATGATTTCTGGCGTGACTTTAAGCGTATGAAATCGATTGGTATTAACTTCGTCCGCGAGCCAACAGAAGAAGACTATGGAACGGTAGCAGTGTTTGAAGACTTGTATGGAAACTTGTGGGATCTTCTTCAATTGAATCCAAGCCATCCAATGGCAAAAAGGTAGCATAACAAACGCTTCAAGAGGGACAGCCAACGCGTGGCATTTTTACTATGCGTTGGTTTCGGTGGTTACGGTGTTATGCGGTAAGTTGGTAGTAGCGTTGTCTGCCCCTTAAGCGGGCGTTATGTGCCATCTGGGTGATTTGGTAAGCATGTTGCAGCAATTATAATGCATACAAATAAACTAAAATATTGTATGAAGTAATTATGACTATAATTAATGTCACCTATACTGATAATAAATTCGCCAGAATGAAAAATAGAGTAGTATTGACTTCCGATTAGCATAAGAAATGCAGCGTATAAGAAATATATCAGCTTTTTCTTAATGTAAAATTTTGAAAATTTTAACTTTCTCAAAAATAAAATGAGTAATATTGACCCTCCGACGAATGATAAATTTTCAATCATTATTTATTTCCTGTTCTAAAGATTTCATAGTTGAAGCATCACTAGCACCACCTACAAATAGGGCTGATTTGCTAGTAGCTTGATAGCCTCTTAAATAATCTTCAGATGAGTATCTGAACAATTTAAAGCGTTTAGCATGCTGGCGACGATTCCATGTTTGTACTGGTTTTGGCGGTAGTAAGTTTGGTGCATAATGAAGTTCATTTGACGCTGATGGTGGTTTTACGGTGGTTGAGCGACCAAATGCACCACGAAAAGACAACCCTAAATCAACACCGTAGTAAGCCATATTTCCAACGTGTTGATCAAAGCCTATAAATTGGGCTGCATTTTGATAACCTTGGCGAACTAGACCAGTTGCATTTTCATCACCATCAACGAAATATTTACCATTTTCATAAATATTATTCGCTCCATGTAACGCTAGAGGGGCACCATAAACAGCGCATAACATTCCCGCTGAATAATAACATGTTGCTCCTCCAGCTACGGTTTGCATTACACCTGCAATTAGGCCAATACCTTTTTGAGCAATCAGTTTTCCTTGGTCAAGAAGATTGCGGTTTTCTTTTTGCACCTCATTAAATACTTGGTTTTTAGTTTTTCGGCCATTTTCGAAGTCCTCAACTAAACACTGCCCAAAGACATCAATTTCTCGTGTAAATTTAGACCGTAATGCACCGTTCTTAATATGCCGTTGAGATAAAATAGAGGCTTGCATGGTTAAGTTCTTTGTTGCCTTTTGAACTTCCCAGAATTCGTATAAATCGGGTCTAGCCATGTAATCCACCATTTTCCCAATTGTCGTACCCCATAGTCCCTGCGATATTGTGTTTCCAGACAATTTCTTTGTAACTTAGTGCGATATTTTCATGCATTTCTTCGTTGTGTGAAAGAACGGTGTGGGGTTGTGTAAAGTCAATGCCTGTAACCAGTGCTTTTTTAAGTTCAATGGTATAAAACTTTTCGTTATACCCTTGCTCGTTTGTTCTGAAGAAATCAATGACACAATCTAGGTATTCTTGGCTTGCAAATGCCGTGGCTAAAAGTGGTGAGGCTTTATCGATATTTTTGGTGATGTAGAGTGGGCAGTGTGAGCCATGAGTTTTCCTTAAGAGGTCATTTTAAAGTTAGGCAGAGTTTAATGCCGAGCCTAAGTCTATTAAAAGATAATTGTCAAATTTGCACAGAAGATCACGCATGGGCAACATCTTGCCTATGAAAGACTGATAAGTTATGGTTCGGTACACAAAATGGCACATAACAAACGGCTCAAGAGGGATTGTCAACGCGTGGCGACTTTAGTGCAAAATTGCAGTTCAGTGTTTACGGTGTGTTTTTTGAGTTCGGCGGTGCGTTGTCAACCCCTTAGCCGGGCGTTAGCTGGGGTTAAGAAAAGCTGTGAATTTAGGGTGGAAAGGCTTTGGGTTTTCTAGCTACACACTGGACAAATCTCAGCTTCTCAACTATCTCGCCAGTGGCACTTTTCGGGAAGTGTTGTGTTTGTTAAGTTCATTGGCGCGGTTTCTTTGGTGTTGAAATTCATGAATGCCTAAATTCGTTTCGTGTGCTCTGTCGTTGGCTTTTTCGATAGAATTCTTTGCAAATTACCGAGCTCAGGAATGGTGATTTTCTCGGTCATTTCTTCTTTGCCAAGCGCATTTCGTGGATTGGGTTTTAATTTCACAGCTGTCCGTTTTACTTTGTCGTTTGAAAGCAATAATGTGTTTAAAATTAGGCGTTTTGGTGTAATTTGCTAGCGAAAGTGCAGCAGCTAACTAGGCGTTTAAGACGGATTCCCAACGCTTGGGAGTTTCGGCTCTAGGTTGAGTTTTGTGTTTAAGGCACAATGGTTTAGGATTGTGGTCGCGTTGCTCACCACTTAACGCAGCGTTAGGCAAAGTGAGTTTTTATCAGCTAAATCGAGTTGGAATTGAACGGTAAATTCTATGTTTTCTGGCTTAAATTAAGCAATAAATAATCATCACATATTTGTTGTTTTTTGATCGCGTTGAGTTGCTTTTCGTTGTGAGTTTAGCGGCAAAATAACCTTCAGCACCCAAACGTCCGCCGAGCATGCTACGCTCGTCACTTTTCTTCCAAATCGCTCAATTTGAGTTTTTTTGTTTCTTTTCTGATTTGGCATTTTGGTTTATAAATGAATGGGTTAGTTTGTTTTAAGTTTACAAAAAAGCTCGTTCTTTGGTTTTGAAAGTCTCGATGTCAATTGGTTGGCCTAACAAACGGCTCAAGAGGGATTGCCAACGCGTGGCGGCTTTAGTACAAAATTGAAATTCAGTGTTTACAGTGTATTTTTTGAGTCTGGCGGTACGTTGTCAACCCCTTAGCCGGGCGTTATGCAGTTCTACAGGTTCAACGGAAACTAAAAAACGTCAGCCCAATGTATTTGAACTGACGGAGCTTTACTCTTTTTGTATATAAGGTGTTTATTCTGCGGCTTTTACTCTGATTTTGCTTTTGGCAACGTCAGAAAGGTTTAGGCTAGAAATTGCAGCATTAGCTTCGTTTTCGTTTGGCATTTCGACAAAAGCAAAGCCTTTTGATTGACCCGTTACTTGGTCTAAAACAAGCGTACATTCGGCTACGGAGCCATGAGCTGAGAATAAAACACGAAGTTCTTGTTCAGTTGTAGAGCGAGATAGATTGCGAACTAAAAGTTTCATAATGAACCAATTGGTAGTAAATGACAGTGCGAATTGTGGCAGCTAAAGATAAGTTTGGCTAAGCAATTCGTTCTCTATACTGAGTATTGGTTAAAAAACTGCATAACAAACGGCTCAAGAGGGATTGCCAACGCGTGGCGACTTTAGCGTAAAATTGAAGTTCAGTGTTTACGGCGCGTTTTTTGAGTTCGGTGGTGCGTTGTCAACCCCTTAGCCGGGCGTTATGCAACTCAGGTAAATTTAGGGGCTCAATCTTTTGGGATTTCTCCGGCCATTCGTTTTGAGCTGTCGGCAAATGAGCTTTTTTACCCTAAAATTCGTGGTTTACTCAAGCCGTAAAACAGGCAAGGTTCTTTGTTTGCCTCAATCAGTTTTAGCGCTGGCGCGTTGTAAATTCAGTGGGCGCAAAGTGTGGAAAGTGCAAGTTTATCGAGCGTTTTGCACTTGCTGAATTTTTCGCCCGTTGAACTTGTCTGTTCCAAAAGCTTGGTTTGTTGCTGAAAGGTGGACTTTGTTTTGGCGGCTTATTTATCATGGCTCTGGTTTGGGTTGGTTCTTGAATCACTCAACCATTGCAATTGTGGTTTTTGGTCGTGTAAAGTCTGTTTATCTTATTGAATTTGCATAACAAACGGCTCAAGAGGGATTGCCAACGCTTGGCGACTTTAGTGCAAAATTGAAGTTCAGCGTTTACAGTGTGTTTTTTGAGTTCGGCGGTGCGTTGTCAACCCCTTAGCCGGGCGTTAAGTTTTTTTGGAGTTTAGATGACATCCATCGTTTGTTGGAGAAATATAGAGAAAGAGAAAGGTCTTTCTTGGGTTATGGGGGACGGTTTGTGGGCTGTTAGTGATACAAGGGTCTCGAGTGGTGGCTCAGTTATGACTGATAATTGTCCCAAAGTAACCTCGATATCTGCATTTACCTATAAAGATTCAGATATTCACCGAAGTAACCCTAAATGTCTATTTAGGTTCGGTTTCGGTTTTGCGGGAAGCACATTGATCGGTAGTAATGTTAGGGAAATGCTAAGTACTTTTGTAGGTAATTTATCCGAATTGCATTACTACGATCAGCCGGATTACCCTTATGAAGAAAAACTACCTTCACTTATGGAAATCTCCGAACTATGCAAAAAGCTTGGAGAGAAATATATATCAAGTTTAGGTTTCAGTTTTCCGAATAGTGTTGGATGCGAGTTTTTAATATTTGGTCGTTGCCCTAAAACAAAAGACTATCGAACCATAGTGTTACGAAATTCACCTGATAACCCGACAGTACTTAATATTACTGAAAAATCACTAAATGATACTGAGTATCTTGTACTTGGTGATCAAAAGAAACGTGTTGCTACAAAAATTGACAGTATAAAAGTTAAGCTTATGTCTACTGGAAGCCCTGTACACCACGCACCAATATATGCACTTGACTCTATTTTGGAAGAGGATAGTGGAACAATTGGTGGTTTTCTTCAGTTGTGTATATCGACCGTCGTTGATACGAAACAGTTTTTCATATCGGCAGATAAAGATGACAAAAATAGCTACCAAATTGCTGGCTTTAGCTTAATGAGTGAGCTTTCTATTCTGGGTGGTTTTTCAGTATCTATGCCTGGTGGTCTATCAATACCAAGGTTGGTCGAATAAAAACTTAACAAGCAATTTAAGAGGGATTCACAACGCTTGGCACTTTTGCTTCTACTTCAGTTTTAGTGTTTATGGCACAATGCTTTAGGTTTGGGTGGAGGCGTTGTTCACCCCTTAATTGGGCGTTAGGCAAAGTGAGTTTTTATCAGCTAAACCGAGTTGGAATTGAACGGTAAATTCCATGTTTTCTGGCTTAAGTTAAGCAATGAATAATCATCACATATTTGTTGTTTCTTGATCGCGTTGGGTTGTTTAGCGTTGTGAATTCAGCGGCAAAATAACCTTCAGCATCCAAACGTCCGCCGAGCATGCTACGCTCGTCACTTTTCTTCCAAACCGCTAAATTTGAGTTTTTTGTTTCTTTGCTGATTTAGTCTTTTAATTTATAAATGAATCGGTTAGTTGGTTTTAAGTTTACAAAAAAGCTCGTTCTTTGGTTTTGAAAGTCTCGGTGTCAATTGGTTGGCCTAACAAACGGCTCAAGAGGGATTGCCAACGCGTGGCGGTTTTAGTGCAAAATTGAAATTCAGAGTTTACAGTGTGTTTTTTTAAGTTCGGTGGTGCGTTGTCAACCCCTTAGCCGGGCGTTAGGCAAAGTGAGTTTTTATCAGCTAAATCGAGTTGAAATTGAACGGTAAATTCCATGTTTTGTGGCTTAACTTAAGCAATAAATCGTCATCACATATTTGTTGTTTCTTGATCGCGTTGGGTTGTTTGTCGTTGTGAATTTAGCGGCAAAATAACCTTCAGCATCCAAACGTCCGCCGAGCATGCTACGCTCGTCACTTTTCTTCCAAATCGCTCAATTTGAGTTTTTGGTTTATAAATGAATCGGTTAGTTTGTTTCAAGTTTACAAAAAAGCTCGTTCTTTGGTTGTGAAAGTGTCGGTGTCAATTGGTTGGCCTAACAAACGGCTCAAGAGGGATTGCCAACGCTTGGCGACTTTAGTACAAAATTGAAGTTCAGTGTTTACAATGTGTTTTTTTTAGTTCGGCGGTGCGTTGTCAACCCCTTAGCCGGGCGTTATGTGCTTTTTTCTAAAACCCGCCAGATTCACTAAAACTTTTTTCTAGCTAGCCGCATCGGTTGCTTTGAATTGCCCCTCTTTAGAATGCCGTTTTGATGCCTTATTTTGGCTAAAATTGGGTGTTTTAAATGTCTGTTTTTGCTGGTTTTGTTTTTGTTGAGAACTTTCAGGTAAATGGTAGTCTTCACATCAAATGTTTTTGGAGCTACAGCATGGAAAAATCAAAGCAATCATATAATCAAGTGAACTTCTCACATCAGGACTTGCAAGAATATATCTTTAGCAATTGTACTTTTATACATTGTAATTTTAAGCGCTCAAACCTTCGAGATACACAGTTCATTAACTGTACTTTCATAGAGCAGGGGGCACTAGAAGGGTGCGATTTTTCTTATGCTGATCTTCGAGATGCTTCATTTAAAGATTGTCAGCTTTCAATGTCCCATTTTAAGGGGGCAAATTGCTTTGGTATTGAACTGAGAGATTGCGATCTTAAAGGCGCAAATTTTAGCCAAGTTAGTTTTGTAAATCAGGTTTCGAATAAAATGTACTTTTGCTCTGCATACATAACAGGTTGTAACTTATCCTATGCCAATTTAGAGCAGCAGCTTATTGAAAAATGTGACCTGTTCGAAAATAGATGGATTGGTGCAAATCTTCGAGGTGCTTCATTTAAAGAATCAGATTTAAGTCGTGGCGTTTTTTCGGAAGACTGCTGGGAACAGTTTAGAGTACAAGGCTGTGATTTAAGTCATTCAGAGCTTTATGGTTTAGATCCTCGAAAGATTGATCTTACAGGTGTAAAAATATGCTCGTGGCAACAGGAGCAGTTACTGGAGCAATTAGGGGTAATCATTGTTCCTGACTAAGCGCAAGATTCGGCTACGCACATAACAAACGGCTCAAGAGGGATTGCCAACGCGTGGCGGCTTTAGTACAAAATTGAAGTTCAGTGTTTACAGTGTGTTTTTTGAGTTTGGCTATGCGTCGTCAACCCCTTAGCCGGGCGTTAGCAAATTTATTCGACATCTAACTTGCATGGAGAAAAAGTAAGTGGAAATAGATAGAGATTCGATCATTGAATCACATAGGCTGGCAAGCCCGGGTCTTCGTTATCTAGGGCAAATCATTGATGGTGCAATAAGTGCCACAATATTCATTTTCTTTCTTTGGCTCGGTACTTTAATTGGTTTATCCCAAGCTTCATCAAGCTTAATAGCATTTTCGGCGGCTGCTTTATATTTTCTACTTTCTGACGGTTTACCTAAAGGGCAAAGTCTCGGTAAGAAACTACTAGGGATCTCAGTTATAGATTCGGTTACAGGAAAAAGTTGTAGTTTCCCTCAGTCATTTTTTCGTAACCTTCTGACACCAATAATTGGCATGATCGACGCGGTCTTTATTCTTGGCAAAAGAAGACAGAGGTTAGGTGACAAGCTGGCAAAAACAATCGTTGTAGTAAATTAGCTAACAAACGCTTCAAGAGGGACAGCCAACGCGTGGCATTTTTATTATGCGTTGGTTTTCGTGATTACGGTGTTATGCGGAAGCTTGGTAGTAGCGTTGGCTGCCCCTTAAGCGGGCGTTAGGTATTTGGAGGCATCATGAGATCAATCTTGTTGATTATTTGTACTGTTTTATTAAGCGGCTGCTTGGGTATGCCCGAATCAGTAAAGCCTGTGTCGGATTTTGAATTGAACAATTATTTAGGTAAATGGTACGAGGTTGCTCGACTTGATCACTCTTTTGAAAGAGGTTTAAGTCAGGTTACTGCGGAATACAGTGTTCGAAATGATGGCGGTGTTTCGGTTCTTAATCGTGGTTATTCCGAAGAGAAAGGTGAGTGGAAAGAGGCTGAAGGCAAAGCTTACTTTGTAAATAGTCCAACAGACGGTTATCTGAAGGTTTCATTTTTTGGTCCGTTTTATGGCTCTTACGTGGTGTTTGAGTTAGAGCGTGAAAACTACAGTTATGCCTTCGTATCAGGGCCGAATACAGAATATCTGTGGTTACTTTCAAGAACGCCTAGAGTCGAACCAGACATTCTGGAGAAGTTCGTTCAAATGTCGAAAGAGCGTGGCTTTGATACAAATCGGCTCATTTACGTTCGGTAGCAATAAATACCTAACAAACGGCTCAAGAGGGATTGCCAACGCTTGGCGACTTTAGTGCAAAATTGAAGTTCAGCGTTTACAGTGTGTTTTTTGAGTTCGGCGGTGCGTTGTCAACCCCTTAGCCGGGCGTTAGGTTTACGAAGAGAAAAGCAGAATTTTTGGGAAAAAGAGTTGGGGATTTCTCTAGCCATTCGTTTACAGGTTTCAGCAAATCGGCTTGGTCTGCCCAAGTCATCAAGTTTCTTTAATAGTTTCTCATGCCAAAATTCGTGGGTTGCTTCATTGGAAAATGGCGTAGGTTGGTTGAATGTTCCACTGGCGCAAAGGCGCTTTGGGTTTCTCAATCGAATGAATGAGTTACTTGTTTTAAGTTGATCGCATTTGGCTGCCAAATTGAGTAAAAGGTTTGGGTTTCGTTTATCGTAATGCGTTAAATTAGTGGTTCTTTGCCAAGTTAATCAATACGAAACAGTAACACTTAGTATCAAGTTTGAAGTGCGACACTTTCTACAGATGCGCATGAATATACTCCGTTGGTGTCCTATACCCAAGTCTTTTGCGTGGGCGCGTATTTAATTTGTGTGCAATTTCATTGCAGAGCTTCTGTGTCACGTGTGACATAGAAGTTCGTTTTGGTAAGTATTG
>NZ_SHMN01000031.1:0-20221 GCF_029478525.1 Vibrio sp. 1151_11
TTCACATAACAATCAATTCAAGTGGATTCTCAACGCGTGGCAGTTTTACTATGCGTCAGGTAAAGTGTTTTACGGTGCAATGCAGCGACTTGGTCAGTGCGTTGTTCACCACTTAATTGGGCGTTAGTTTTCTATCACATATTGTGATTATTGCGCTAGAATGCATATCAGCTACATTGTATACTTCAAGTTTAATATCTGCGTTAGTTTGAGTTGGTTAATAAGTGAACATTACAATTAAAAATTTTGGTCCCGTTAGAGACTTTAGCATTGATTTGAATAAAGATTTCCATTTGTTAGTTGGTAAAAACAATATCGGTAAATCTTATGCGATCACAGCTGTTTACTTGATCGTAAAATCCTTTCTCGAAATGTCTTCACATTCAAACCCTTTTGGCTTTAGGCATCAGTTTTTGTTTGACGATACGTTAAGTCCAGACGAAATCGAAGAAACTACAGAAGAACTGTCAGCATTGGCTAAAAAACTAAAACCAAGAGAAGAAGTTGATATTAAGAACTACGTTTTAAAAGATGTAAAAAAGACTTTTGAGGCGATCTTCTTACAACGGTTAAAAAACTCTTTTGCAAATACCTTTACTTCTTTGGATAATTTGAGAAATCGATATTCAAATGAAATTCCATCGATAAATATTGAGTATGATGGTATGAGTTTTGAAATTGTCATAAACGAAGAAAGATTTGAAATAAAGAAATTTAATATAGATAAAGGATTTTGCTTAAAAAATATAAAGCAAAATAGAGATCCGAACTTTAATGGAAATAAATACACTCTATATTATTGTGAAGGAAAAGAAAACGAATTTAGAAACGCATATATACATTTTATTTTCTTTAGGTTTGTTATAGGTTTTATTAATGGTTTTAGCTCAATTATAAATAGTGTTCACTATCTTCCTGCGAGTAGGTCAGGGTTATATCAAGCCTTAAGCGCTTTTGGTCAAATAATTGCAGAGCTTTCCAAAAACCGTTCGTTTCTATCTAAAAAGATTGAGTTGCCAGGGATTTCTGAGCCAGTAAGTGATTATTTTATTCGACTTTCAGATATTCGAGTGCAAAAGAAATCTTTTGAAGATAAAGAAATAAACAAAATTGCAAAAGAAATCGAAGAAAAAATTCTGAAAGGGCGTGTAGAATTTAATTCCCAAACAAAACAGTTGATGTTCTATCCAATAGAAACAAACCTTAAGCTCGAACTTTCATCAACATCATCGATGGTCTCAGAGTTGGCACCTATAGTTTCATACCTGAGGTATGTGCTTACAGAAAATGCGAAACGTACAAGGAGGAAAGTAAACTCAAAAGTTAGACCTGCTTGTAATCTTATAATGATTGAAGAGCCAGAGGCGCACTTACATCCAGAAATACAATTGTTATTAACAGAAATATTTTCTAAGTTAGTAAACCAAAATGTTAAGTTGGTTATTACATCCCATAGTAACTATATTTTCAATAAAGTTAATAATCTTATAATGTCTGACACTTTATCAGTCAATCGGGTAAGCTCTGGAGTTTTCAAGTCTACAAAAACAGGTTCAGTATTGCATCAGTTAGAAGTCAATGAATTGGGCGTTGAAGATAATAACTTTAATGATGCAACTTCTGCTCTGTTCGATGAAAAGATGGAAATCATTTCTAAGTTCAATGGCAAGGAGTATGCTTGTGATTGAAGCGATCTATAGTAATGATGATTTAAGAGCAATCTGTAAAAATGAAGTTAAAGAAAATAACGCATGTGTCAATTTAGACTCAAGTTTTTATTTGGATAATGGTGGTCTAAATGATGAAAAAATAATAAACTTGGCTGTTGATGAATATTACAATGGTCTTGGTTTGGGGAATACTCCCCCTTCGATTGATAATTTGTTAGTTATTAATAGAGGAGATAGAAAGTTCGCAATTTATCTAATAGAGCTTAAAGATGTAAAAAAACTTAGTAGGTTGTGTAATATTAATATAAGATCTAAGTTTAATACCACTATTGACGATTTTATGCTCGAACGATTCAAATCTGAATTTGATCGAGATGACGTTAAGATAACTGATTTGAATTTGTGGTTGGTTTGTAATCGGTTCTCGTTTATGAATAAGTCTATAAGCGATGAGGATTACGAAAAGAGAATAAAAAATACTATTATTGAAAAGTTAATGATGATTCCTCCATTTAGGTATAAAGGAAGGGTCGGAATGCTTAACGTAATGTTTAATAATGCTGAAATATGTTAGATAAATAGCTTAGAAAACTAACAAACTGTTTAAGAGTGATTCGCAACGCTTGGCATTTTTGCTATGCGGTGCGTTTTGTGTGTAAGGTGGTATGCGGAAGCTTCGGTATTGCGTTGCTCACACCTTAACAGGGCGTTATGTGATCTTGTAAATTCAGCTACATAAAGGAGAATTTAGTGGCTAATTCAGTGATAATTCAGCAATTAGATAATCAATTGAAAGTAAATTCAGATGCTTATGATTTAAGTCGAATTGTTGGTGTTGAAGTGAAAGTTCTGACGTTCAAAGACTATCTTATGAGAATGTTTCTGTTGGGTGCAATTTCATCGAGTTTACTTTTTATCTTTATCCCATCAGAGCATCAGGAATATGGATTAGCGTATGCATCCTTTTTGCCATTGGTAGCATTTGTATTCGGTGCATTTTTGGGTTTTGTTAGCAGTAATAAGTATGAATTTCGTTTAGAGTTTAATCACTTAGATGAAACTGGGGTTCAATGGTTTACAGCGGCGAAGAGTAGAAAACCTAGTGATTACGTTTTGTTCAAAGAGCAAGAAATGGAGTTAAAACGAAAAATCACATAACAAACGGCTCAAGAGGGATTGCCAACGCTTGGCGACTTTAGTGCAAAATTGAAGTTCAGTGTTTACAGTGTGTTTTTTGAGTTCGGTGATGCGTTGTCAACCCCTTAGCCGGGCGTTATGCAACTCAGGTAAATTTAGGGGTTCAATCTTTTGGGATTTCTCCGGCCATTCGTTTTGTGTTGTCGGCAAATGAGCATTTTTACCCTCAAATTCGTGGTTTACTCAAACCGTAAAACAGGCAAAGTTCTTTGTTTGCCTCAATCAGTTTTAGCGTTGGCGTGTTGTGAATCTTGTGGGCGCAAAGTGTGGAAAGGGCAAGTTATTCGATCATTTCGCATTTACTGAAAGTCTTGCTTGTTGAGTTTGTCTCATTCAAAAGCTTTGTTTGTTGTTGAACGGTGGGCTTTGTTTTTGCGGCTTATTTATCACGGCTCTTGCTTGGGTTGGTTCTTGAATTACTTAACCATTGCAATTGTGGTTTTTGATCGAGTAAAGTCAGTTTATCTCATTGAATTTGCATAACAAACGGCTCAAGAGGGATTGCCAACGCTTGGCGACTTTAGTGCAAAATTGAAATTCAGTGTTTACAGTGTGTTTTTTAAGTTCGGCGGTGCGTTGTCAACCCCTTAGCCGGGCGTTAAACTTATTTAGAGGTAGTATGGATATTATTGATTGGATTCCATCTCTTGTTACATCAGGGGGACTTGGAGTTGTAGCCTTTCTTAGCAAAAACTTAATTGTCACTCGGCTTACTAATTCAGTTAAGCATGAATACGATGTGAAGCTTGAGGCGATTAAAGCTAATCATAAAGAATCGGAGCAACGTTTTCAGGCTGAGTTACAAAAACGAGACCTTCAAGTCGCAGCTATCCGTGACTCGGCTTTATCTGGTTTAGCCCATCAGAAATCGCTGTTGTTTGAAAAACAGTTGGATGCAGTGGATAACTTATGGAAATCTTTTGTCGCACTGTCTCCCGCAAAAGTAGTTTCAACAATGATGTCACGGATTAACATTGATGAAGTTTCCAAAACGATAGCTAGGGATACAAACCTTCAAGAATTTTTCAAAATGATTGGACAAAATGTAGACCTACAAACCCTTGGAGGGGTAAATTCTACATCCCTCAGACCTTTTGTATCTGAGCCAATATGGGCATATTTTTCCGCATACCAGTCTATAGTTTTGCATTACGTTGTTCTCGCAAAGATGTTTGAGCTTGGGTTGGACAAGAAAATGACTAAGTCTGAAGAGCTCGTAAAACTAGTTTCAAAAGTTTTACCTCACCAAAAAGAGTTTATCGAAAAATATGAAATTACGGGTGCATTCTATTTATTAGAAGAAATCGAGCAGTTGTTACTCTCAGAAATTCAAAACTTTCTGTCAGGTAAAGGCATTAGTGAAGAGCGCTTAAAAGAAGCTACTGAAATCATTAAGTATTCAGAGCAACTAAAAGTTACAGATGAGAGTAAATAAGTTTAACAAACTGTTTAAGAGTGATTCGCAACGCGTGGCATTTTCACTATGCGTTGCGTTTAGTGTTTAAGGTTGTATGCGGCGGCATCGGTATTGCGTTGCTCACACCTTAACAGGGCGTTATGCAACTCAGGTAAATTTAGGGGTTCAATCTTTTGGGATTTCTCCGGCTATTCGTTTTGTGTTGTCGGCAAATGGGCTTTTTTACCTTCAAACTCTTGGCTAACTC
This sequence comes from Vibrio sp. 1151_11, assembly GCF_029478525.1. Taxonomy (NCBI): domain Bacteria; kingdom Pseudomonadati; phylum Pseudomonadota; class Gammaproteobacteria; order Vibrionales; family Vibrionaceae; genus Vibrio; species Vibrio sp. 1151_11. Next base: position 4,532 of record NZ_SHMN01000031.1, read on the forward strand.
AAACCGTAAAACAAGCAAGGTTCTTGGTTTGCCTCAATCAGTTTTAGTGCTGGTTTGTTGTCAATTTAGCGTGCGCAAAGTGTGGAAAGAGCAAGTTATTCGATCATTTCGTACTTGCTGAAAGTCTTGCTCGGTGAGTTTGTCTAATTCAAAAGCTTGGTTTGTTGTTGAAAGGTGGACTTTGTTTTGGCGGCTCATTTATCACAGTTCTTGCTTGGGTTGATTCTTGAATCACTCAACCATTGCAATTGTGGCTTTTGGTCGTGTAAATTTTTTTTATCTCATTGAATTTGCATAACAAACGGCTCAAGAGGGATTGCCAACGCGTGGCGGTTTTAGTGCAAAATTGCAGTTCAGAGTTTACAGTGTGTTTTTTGAGTTCGGCGGTGCGTTGTCAACCCCTTAGCCGGGCGTTAGGCAAGGTGAGTTTTTATCAGCTAAATCGAGTTGAAATTGAGCAGTAAATTCCATGTTTTGTGGCTTAACTTAAGCAATAAATAATCATCACATATTTGCTGTTTCTTGATCGCGTTGGGTTGTTTATCGCTGTGAATTCATCGGCAAAATAACCTTCAGCATCCAAACGTCCGCCGAGCATGCTACGCTCGTCACTTTTCTTCCAAATCGCTCAATTTGAGTTTTTTTGGTTTCTTTGCTGATTCAGAATTTTGGTTTATAAATGAATCGGTTAGTTAGTTTTAAGTTTGCAAAAAAGCCTGTTCTTTGTTTTTGAAAGTATCATTGTCAATCGGTTGGCCTAACAAACGGCTCAAGAGGGATTGCCAACGCTTGGCGACTTTAGTGCAAAATTGCAGTTCAGTGTTTACAGTGTTTTTTTTTGAGTTCGGCGGTGCGTCGTCAACCCCTTAGCCGGGCGTTATGCAACTCAGGTAAATTTAGGAGTTCAATCTTTTGGGATTTCTCCGGCCATTCGTTTTGTGTTGTCGGCAAATGACATTTTTACCCTCAAATTCGTGGTTAACTTAAACCGTAAAACAGGCAAGGTTCTTTGTTTGCCTCAATCAGTTTTAGCGCTGGCGCGTTGTAAATTCAGTGGGCGCAAAGTGTAGAAAGGGCAAGTTTATCGAGCATTTTGCACTTGCTGAAGGTTTCGCTCGTTAAGTTTTCCTGATTCAAAAGCTTGGTTTGTTGCTGAAAGGTGGACTTTGTTTTGGCGGCTTATTTATCACGGCTCTGGCTTCGGTTGGTTCTTGAATCACTCAACCATTGCAATCGTGGCTTTTGATCGTATAAATTCGGTTTATCTCATTGAATTTGCATAACAAACGGCTCAAGAGGGATTGCCAACGCGTGGCGACTTTAGTGCAAAATTGCAGTTCAGTGTTTACAGTGTGTTTTTTGAGTCCGGCGGTGCGTTGTCAACCCCTTAGCCGGGCGTTATGTTTTCGGGGCAATATGGAGGCTTATATGTTTTCTGGGCACAAGTTAAAAAGGACTCTCTCACATGCCTATGCATCTAGTTTTAAAGAGGGTTCTATTGACTCATACCCAACCAAAGTGTTGGAGCGGATACATGAGTTAGAATCTGCGTTAGTGGGTTTGAAAATTGCAGTAGGATATTTATCTACACCCGATCTCAAATTTAAAGAGTACTCTTACCAAGAACTCTTCACATATCATTCTGAAAACTTCATCAGTAGGCTAACAACAGTGGAAGAGCGAGCTAAGTTACTCGCGGCTACCGTGTTAGGTAGTGACTCGTTGAAAGTCGCTTCACATAAGGGCAAGTCAACATTTGAACAATTGATTGAGCCTCATAAAGAATTGAAGGGCGCTTTTTCTACAATATCTATGGAAATCTCAGAGTTTAAAAGTCTTAGAAACAAAATTGCCCATGAAGCGTCATATTCAAATCTAGAACTCATTTATACGAATATTGCAGATGATCCAGTTCTTAATTTTGAAGTTTCTAGTGATCTTCGAGATCGTTGGCAATCTAGCCTTGTGGGGGTGACCCAAGAGTTTAATTCAGTTTTCAGCAAACTGTTTCATCGAGTAAAAGCGTTGTTGAACAGTCTTCAAGGTATCGTGCAGTGCAAACTGAAAACATAACAAACAATTTAAGAGTGATTCGGCACGCGTGGCATTTTTACTATGCGTTGGATTTAGTGATTAAGGTGGTTTGCGGCAGTACCAGTGTTACGTGCCTCACACCTTAATTGGGCGTTATGTTCAAGGAGAAAAATTGAAACTTCTGGTTAAAGCGATAATTTATGTTTCGGTAACATTTGCTGTTGTAGCTATGGTTTGTGTCTTAGCTGTCTACTTCTATATGTTTAATGGAAACTTATCAGCTAATTCAAGTGATTGGGCTAATTTTGGCTCTTATGTTGGTGGTTTGACCACTCCAGTGCTGTCGTTTTGTGCTCTTGTAGCATTGCTCGCGAGTTTGAGAGTTCAGCAGATCGAGTTCAACTCTCTAAGTGAAAGCCAAGCAATTCAACTTGAAGTTGCTACTCAGTCTCATGAAGCGACGTTGATAAATAATCATAAGCAAACATTATTGCGGTTTCTCGAACAGTTTATAACGTCGCACCAGATTATGATTCAGCAAAATCAGCTGATCATACAGGAGCAAAGACAGAAACAATCACAGAAAAGTCCATTTTATAGCCCTAATCAAGGACAAGATGCATATTCTAAAATTAATGAGAGTATAGGTTACATTCGTTTGGCTACAACTTTGTCGTTTGAGCTCACTCTCCAAGAGTTTAATTCTGTTGACCGTTTGAATTCATTTTTTGCTTCAAAAGTGACAGAACTGAAATTAGATCTACAAACTACTGAAGATTGAACATAACAAAGCATTTAAGGCGGATTCTCAACGCTTGGCAATTTCAGTTTGGGTCAGCTTTAGTGCTGAATGTGGCAAGGTTTAAGGTTGGGTGGTCGCGTTGTTCACCACTTAATGCGGCGTTAGCACACACATATCATAAGCCGGCGCTTGTATTCTGTTACGGTATTTCTGTTCAATGGCCTTTTGCCTTGGTTTAGTATCGAGACGTAAACTTTATTTGAGAGGCTGAAAAATGAAAAAATCGTTAATGGTACTGACTATGCTTGTTGCTTTAGTGGGTTGTGATGATGCAACTAAAGCGATTGATGAGGCTCAAGCAGCAGCAAATAAAGCCGTTGATAACTTGCAGCAGAAAGCGGATTCACTAAATTTGAAAGATCTTAATCTTGATGTTCTTGGTGATGCGACTCAAAAGGCTCAAGAGTTTACTCAATCGATAGATTCGTTGATCAATACCGACTTTACTGACCATCAAGCAGTTGTTGCCGCCACTGATAAAATTTCTAATTCCTACAGCTGTTTAGTTGACGTTTCTTCGGAGGCAACGGCGGAAAACTTGCTAGATAAAATCGTATCGTCAGTAAAGAACGATCAAGTGTTAGCAATTATCGGAAAAGGTGTGGCACAAGCTAAAACGGCGAAAGAGTGCGTTATGTAGCCAAGTGTGTGCTAACAAACGCCTCAAGAGGGACTGTCAACGCGTGGTGTTTCCAGTCCCAATGAGCCGCGGTGGTTATGGTTGTTGTGTTTGAGTTTAGTGTTATGCGTTGCCAGCCCCTTAGGCGGGCGTTAGGCAAAGTGAGTTTTTATCAGCTAAATCTAGTTGAAATTGAGCAGTAAATTCCATGTTTTCTGGCTTAAGTTAAGCAATAAATCGTCATCACATATTTGTTGTTTCTTGATCGTGTTGGGTTGTTTAGCGCTGTGAGTTTAGCGGCAAAATAACCTTCAGCATCCAAACGTCCGCCGAGCATGCTACGCTCGTCACTTTTCTTCCAAACCGCTCAATTTGAGTTTTTTGGTTTCTTTGCTGATTCAGCATTTTGGTTTATAAATGAATCGGTTAGTTTGTTTCAAGTTTACAAAAAAGCTCGTTCTTTGGTTGTGAAAGTGTCGGTGTCAATCGGTTGGCCTAACAAACGGCTCAAGAGGGATTGCCAACGCATGGCGACTTTAGTGCAAAATTGAAGTTTAGTGTTTACAGTGTGTTTTTTGAGTTTGGCGATGCGTTGTCAACCCCTTAGCCGGGCGTTATATTTTTATTGAGAGGTCAGGATGGGTAGTAAACTAAAAACATATAATGAAGTTAAAGAATACTTAAGAAAAAAAGAACGAACAGCTCATTTACTGCTGGGCAATGGCTTTAGTATGGCTTATAACCACAAAATTTTTTCTTACAACGCATTGCATCAATTTATTGAAAAACAAGAAGACCCATTGATAACTTCGCTTTTTGACATAGTGAAAACTAAGAACTTCGAGTTGGTGATGCAGCAACTCGACAATTTCTGTGAGCTTATAGAGGCATTTGGTTCAGATAAGGACTTGTTAGACAAAGTTGAAACCGCTAGTGAACGGTTAAAAGAAAGCTTAATTGATGCAGTTGAATCATTACACCCTGAGCATGTTTTTAAGTTGCAAGAATCCCAAATAGATAAATGCTCCGAGTTCCTATCATTTTTCACCAATAATGATGGTTCAGTATTCAGTACTAACTATGACTTATTGCTTTATTGGGTTCTTATGCGGAAAGGTGCTAAAAATGCAATAGATGGTTTTGGACGAGACCGTGAGGATGATGGTGGTTATGACGATGAACCTGAATACTCGGAGCTTAGGTGGGGCAATAATAAAAGCAATCAAAATATTTATTATCTCCATGGAGCATTACCTATCTTTGATGAAGGTGTGCATATTCTTAAAGAAGAATACACTGGTACAAAGTACTTGCTTGAAAACATCAAACGCAGGATAGATCATGGTCACTATCCTGTATTTGTAGCTTCGGGTAATGGTGAAGAAAAACTTGAGCATATCCTTCATAACCGATATTTAACATTCTGCTATGATTCATTGTGTGAAATTCAAGGATCGTTAGTCACCTTCGGATTTAACTTTGGTAAGTATGATTACCATATAATTGATGCTATAAACATCGCAGCAAAACAAGGCAGACGTTCTGGTAACAAACTTTTTAGCGTTTATATTGGCGTATACAGTGAGGATGACAGAAAGCATATCGAAAGAATTAAAGATAAGTTTAAGTGCAAAGTAACTCTATTTGACGCTGCAACTGCGAACGTGTGGGCATAAAAAATATAACAAACAATTTAAGAGTGATTCGCCACGCTTGGCATTTTTTGTTTGGGTTTAGTTAAGTGTTTACTGTGTTCAAATTGAGTGTCGCGCCAGCGTGGCTCACACCTTAATTGGGCGTTATGTGAATGGAGTCAACCTTGAAAATATCAGTTGTCAAAAGTGGTCAGATTGGGGCTTACGAAGCTGAACTTAATGCTCATCTAAACTCCGTTTTTGGCCAAGATTCCATGTTCATTTTCAATCGTGAGTTCGTTTGTGCAATTCTCATTGAAGACGATAATCAGATTATCGCTACTGGTTTTGCTTATAGTCGTTTAATGAAGCAGGGCTCAATAAGCTTCAAAGGGGGCATAATTGGTGGTATTGCCATTACACCAAGTAAGCGTGGTTTGGGCTTGGCTAAAGTCATCGTGAAAGAACTCGATCGATGCTTAGTATCTTTTGGCGTAACTCATTCTTTTCTCTTCGCTTATGACCCAGATGTTTATCGAAGCTCAGGGTATTTGGAGTTAGTTTTGCCTATCCATTACTTCGACGTGGAGCGGAAAAATTGGAATCAGTTTGTCTACCGTGGAGGTATGGTTAAGTCTTACAATGGCAGTCATGCTTTAAGCGACCAAGTCATTGAATTTAATGGTTGTGTGTATTGAGCGCGCTGGAAAAATTCACATAACAAACGCTTCAAGAGGGACAGCCAACGCGCGGCATTTTTACTATGCGTTGGTTTTTGTGATTACGGTGTTATGCGGTAAGTTGGTAGTAGCGTTGGCTGCCCCTTAAGCGGGCGTTATCTGCCTAACCAAACAATTTCACCTATGCTTTGGAGTTTTGATACTGATATAATTACCCTAGTTTCATATGGAGGGCGTGGTTATGGATTGTAAACTAAAGCATCTAGAGTTTATCCAAAATGTAATCACACGGATGAACTCAAACTCATTTCTGATTAAGGGCTGGACTATAACCCTCGTGTCTGCATTATTCGCTTTGGCTGCGAAAGATGCGAACATTCAGTACGTACTGATCACGTATATAGTTATCCCAGTATTTTGGTTAATCGATGGCTTTTTTCTATCACAAGAGCGTCAATACCGAGACCTGTACAACGAAGTGCGCATTAAAGGCGAATCCGAAATCGACTTTTCTATGAATGCATCCGGCTTTAGTGATGGTAAAAACTCTTGGTTGGCTGGTGTATTTTCGAAAACACTGATTCCGTTTTACGGAATCACTATTTTGGTTACATTGTTCGTTATGTTTTTAATTGGAGGCTAAATGGGAAGGAAGATATTTGTTTCCTATAAGTATGCGGATGACCAAGTTAAGTCGCTTACCAATGACTGGTGGAGCACTACGACGGTTAGGCATTATGTTGATGAACTTCAGAAGTACTTGGACGCAGGAGATCATATAAACAAAGGCGAAGCTGACGGTGAAGACCTTAGTGATTTCAAAGAAAGTACTATTGCCTCAAAACTAAGAGACAAAATATTTGATAGTAGTATTACTATCGTCATGGTTTCCAAAGGAATGAAAGCATTCCTTAAACATGAATCAGATCAATGGATTCCTTGGGAGATATCCTATTCACTAAAAGAACATACGAGAAATGGGCGTAGAAGCAAAGCTAACGCAATATTAGCTGTTGTATTACCTGACGAAAATAACTCTTATGAGTACTTTATCGAAGAGGGAACGTGCGCAACGTGCAAATGTAGAACATTGAAAACTGATTTCTTGTTCAAGATCATGCAGGAGAATATGTTCAACATAAAAAAACCTACATTTAATAGTTGTACTAATCACACTGGCGGCTCAGTCTATCTTGGCGAGTACTCATATATCAAAGCTGTTAAGTGGTCAGATTTTTTACGTGATATTAATTTCTACTTGGACATAGCAGTTCATATAAAAGATAACATTGACGATTACAATATTACTAAAAATATCCCTCTGACTAATATTTTCGGCAGATAACAAAGCATTTAAGAGTGATTCGCAACGCTTGGCATTCTCGCTTCGCTCAAGTATAGCCAAGCGCTGCTCACACCTTAATGCGGCGTTATACGCAAGGAGAGTAAAGTGGTAAAAATTCGTGAGATGGAAATCGCGGACTATGACGAAGTGATAGCCCTTTGGGTGCAAACTGAAGGTATGAGTATCAGAGATGCTGACTCAAAAGAAAGTATCGCAATCTATTTGAAGCGCAATCCGGAGTTAAGTTTTGTTGCCGAAATTAATAACGAAATAGTTGGTGCGGTGCTGGTTGGTACTGATGGGCGTAGAGGTTATTTGCAACATTTGGCAGTATCGCCGAATTTTCGGGGACGAAAACTAGGTCGTGAGTTAGTTGACAGAGCAATAAGTTCGCTAGCTAAAATTGGTATCCCGAAAACTCATTTATTTGTGTATAACGACAATGTAAATGCCCAACAGTTTTATGAAAGGCTAGGCTGGTTCGCTAGGGATGAAGTTCGAATGTATTCATTCAACAGTTCGAGCAATAGCAACGTCTAGCGCACGGCGTATAACAAAGCGTTTAAGAGGGATTTGGCACGCGTGGTATTTTTAGTATGCGTTGGGTTCAGTGGTTACGGTGCTTTGCAGTAGTTTTTGTATTGCGTGCCTGCACCCCTTAACGCGGCGTTAGCTTTACAGTAAGGAGACAGGATGAATAAAAATATTTGGGCATTACATATTGGCCACCTAATGATATCAATGAACGAAATTGATTGGATGACTAATCTTATTCGTATTGATATTTTAAAAGAAGAAATAACAGAAAATTGGAAAAAATTCCCTCTTGCGGATAGGTTAAGAAAATTAGCGAATAGTTTAGATACCCAAGATGAAGAATTAAAGTACCTAAAAGAGTTACTATTGGAGGCGCTTGAACATTGCAATGTTCGCAACTTGGTTGCTCACGGCTCCTTTGCTTTAGATTGCAGAGAACCTACTACTGATGGTGAGAGCGAATCAAAATATATTCTTCATTCACTAAAGCACGATAACCCTATATCTGAAGAAGAACTGAAAGAACTCACTAAGCGAGTTATCTACTTGTCTGACAAAATTGCTGAGCGTCATGCCTATATTCGTATGCGAGAGTTTAAAAATACACAACCCCAGACAGAGCAAAGCTAACAAACTGTTTAAGAGTGATTCGCAACGCGTGGCATTTTTACTATGCGTAACGTTTGGTGTTTAAGGTGGTATGCGGCGACATCGGTATTGCGTTGCTCACACCTTAACAGGGCGTTATGCGTATTGGAGGTATCAGTGGATTTAGTCAGATATGTCGAAGAAATGAAAGGTATCGCCGAAGAAATAGTTGATGACTTTAGTGACTCTGAGCGTAGTTTCCTTGAGGTTGAGATTAAAAAGCTAGGAATTGATAATTGGGTTAAATTTAAACGTTCGCACGTTGCGTTGGTTAAGGAATATGTATCATCTACGCCCTCTCAACGGAAAAAGCAAAAACGCTTTGAGTCAGGCTATCGAGTTTATATTGCTTTAGCTGCCTACCAAGAATGTATGTCAGCGGCTTTGATGTTTGAAGAAATTAGCAAAAAACAAATGTTCTTTGACTTGCCATATCGACAGTTTGCTGGTTTGGCATGTGAAGTTTTTTCAGCGTCAACTGAAATTCCAAATGACTACCTTTGGCCATGGTGTGATTCTCCGTTCGACAGTGAAGAATACGCATAACAATCAATTTAAGAGGGATTCTCAACGCTTGGCATTTTTGCTTCTACTTCAAATTTAGTGTTTATGGCACAATGGTTTAGGTTTGAGTGAAGGCGTTGTTCACCCCTTAATTGGGCGTTATGTTTAAGAGGTAAGAATGAAGGTTAGTAATCCATTGACAATAATCGCTATTTTCTCTGGTGTAGCGGAGTGTTTTGCAACAGTAGCACTAATAAATTTACCTCAAGAAATGCAAGCTATTTTCATCTATTTCGTTATGTTCTTTCCCATTTTAATTGTTGTGGCATTTTTTATTGTTTTATTTTTCAAACCATACGTTCTTTATGCCCCAAGCGACTATAAAGATGAAGGTATGTTTTTAACAACATTAAAAATTAGGGAAGCCGTATCAGAAGTGATAAATAATGAAAATATTGAAGGTGGTGATTCGAAAAGTTTAGAATTTAGGTTAAATCAGGCTATTCAGAAAAATATATATAAAATTGAAAAGGAGCATATATTGTCAGCTGTAGCCCAAGGTTATGACTCTTGTGGAACACTGACTGTAGTTACTGGTTATTCTCCAAGAGTGGTAGTTGAAGTAACCAAAATGCTTTTGGACAGCAATGAACTAATCAGAGATCAAAAAACAGGAAAGTTATCATTGGCTGAAAATTAAACATAACAAACGGCTCAAGAGGGATTGCCAACGCGTGGCGGTTTTAGTGCAAAATTGAAGTTCAGTGTTTACGGTGTGTTTTTTGAGTCCGGCGGTGCGTTGTCAACCCCTTAGCCGGGCGTTAGGCACTTGTACGAAAAGACAATTATTGAGGAAATATGAGCAGTAGAGTTGTACAAAAAATAACAAATAGCAGGTCTGCATTCTTGGAAGTAATCGTAGCTGCAATCTTTATAGGTGTTTGTGTCGGAATAGTGGCAACACATATCTATTCAGTTAATCAGGCAAAGTCAGAGCTTATTTTTTGGGGAGCAATCGCAACATTGATTGCCTCAATGTATGCTTTATCGAGAAACCTCGGAAATTCTGGTTATGCTCAACTACGTATTAGGTCATTTGTTTTAATTTCTAACTCTGAAAACAAGGTGGTTAACGTTCCTAGATATGATTACCATGAAGATCTACGACGTTATTTAAAGGGAGCATTTGAAGAAAATGCAGCCCTAAAAACCCAGTGGGATAAAGGGCCTATGGGCAGTGGCTTTAAGTTCGATATGAAGAGTAACAAGGCCACTTATAAACGTAGTACATCATGCAAATTACTTGAAGAAGCGACAGAATACTATGTTATAGATAAGCTATCGACACATCTAACGGATTACTTCAATAAACCGCAATATCCAAGTTCAATGCTTAGTGAATTAAATAGAGATGACGTCCCTGATATCTTGTTGTCTAACCGATTTATGGAATTATTTACAAAGCCAATGTCAGATAGGGCTCACTTTCAAGACCATAAAAGTTCGCACGGAAAGGTAGTGGCTGCGTTTGGCCCAAATGGTGTCATTTATCATAACTTTGATCTGGTGCTTCCGAAGAAATCAAATGTAAGCCGCGGCAAAGAAAACCAAATTATCATCGAAACAGATAACTTTGTTCTGTCAATTAAAGTAGAGTCCTCTGAATGCAATCATTCGTTACCTAGTGGATTTCCAGAATATTTCTTGGGTGAAAAATTCAATGAAGTATCTGCATATGACATTAGGTTAGAGGTAGATGTTAGATTTAAAATTCTATCGGTATTGAGAAACAACAACTGGGCGTATCATGAATGGTTAGATAGTTTTTTACCAAAACTAGAACAATCAATGAGCTCAGATTCATACTTTGAACAAATTCATTGGCCTTTAGCGTACACGATTATTCAGTGTGGAGAGGTATCTAAAAGTAAAGGTGATGCAGGTGCGGAAGAGCGTGCCTAACAAACGGTTCAAGAGGGACAGCCAACGCGCGGCATTTTTATCATGCGTTGGTTTTTGTGGTTACGGTGTTATGCGGAAGCTTGGTAATGGCGTTGGCTGCCCCTTAACCGGGCGTTAGCTTACCATGCGAAAAATGCTAGATTTACAGTATGAGTTAGCTCAAAATTCCGCACCTTTTACTTTCTTTATAAGCTTCATGCATAGAAAACAAAAAAATAATGATGTAGCAGCTTTAGCTGGCGCAGCTATCGCTGCAAGTGTTTCCATTTTAGCCGGTAGTGGTCAATTTTCGTTAATTAGTTCCGCTATTGGAGTTTCATTAATGGTAATTGTCATTGTGTATTCTTGGGACTGCACGAGAAATAGGCAAGAACGTTTAGCTTTTTCCGTTGTTTTTTCATTGCTAATAGTAATATCTTTTTCTCCAATATTGGAGTGGGCTATCGTTTACATGCGGTGTGAAAAAGAGTCGTTTTTTGAGCATCTTGCATGTTTTGGTAAGAGTACAAACAGTAATGTTAATGGTAACTTTTTATTCTTTTGCTGGCTTTTCTCTCTTCCTATTTTGTATGTTAGCTTTTCCGCGTTTAACAAGATTCGTAATAGTTATTCGCGACTAACTATAAAGCGCATTACCAACATTAAAGTAGTGGTAATTTCGGTAGTAACAAGTAGTTTGATCTTAGCTTTATACATGGTTGTTAGCTATTTTCATGTATTGTATGTGCCTGTTTCATCGGTAAGCTAACAAACGCTTTAAGACGGATTCGCAACGCGTGGCATTTTTACCATGCGTTGATTTTGGTGATTAAGGTGGTGTGCGGAAACACCGTATTGCGTTGCTCACCACTTAAGCGGGCGTTATGTACTTTCTCGAAAATTAACCTAGCCAACGTATGAAATTAGGTCGTAAACTTAGCTTAATTAAAGGGTTAGGTGATAGATATGGCATTTTCAGAAATTGAGCAACAGCGTTACAGAAAGGCAGTGGAGAAGTACCTTGATTCTTGTCGACCGCCAGAAGAGATCCGCAATCAACTTGATATTGGGTATCGGTTAGAGGGGCAGGTCATCGAAATCTTCGAGATACGTCCTAAGTGGAATGATCCATCCGAAAAAATGGAGTGCCCAGTAGCCAAAGTCAAATATTATAAGTCGCGTGACGCGTGGAAAATTTACTGGATGAAATCCGACCAAAAATGGCATTCGTATGAGCCAATCCCAGAGATTCAACTTCTAGAAGCTTTCTTGGAAATACTAGAAGACGATACTTATGGGTGTTTCTGGGGATAGAACCAACCAGGTACATAACAAACGCTTCAAGAGGGACAGCCAACGCGGGGCATTTTTACTATGCGTTGGTTTGTGTGATTGCGGTGTTATGCGGAAACTTGGTAGTAGCGTTGTCTGCCCCTTAAGCGGGCGTTATGCAACTCAGGTAAATTTAGGAGTTCAATCTTTTGGGATTTCTCCGGCTATTCGTTTTGTGTTGTCGGCAAATGAGCATTTTTACCCTCAAATTCTTGGTTAACTCAAACCGTAAAACAGGCAAATTTCTTTGTTTGCCTCAATTGGTTTTAGCGTTGGCGCGTTGTCAGTTTTGCGGGTGCAAAGTGTGGAAAGGGCAAGTTAATCGATCATTTCGCATTTGCTGAAAGTCTTGCTCTGTGAGTTTTTCTCATTCAAAAGCTTGGTTTGTCGCTGAAAGGTGGACTTTGTTTTGGTGGCTTATTTATCACGGTTCAGGCTTTGGCTGATTCTTGGTTCACTTAACCAATATTTTGATTGTTCTCTTAATCAGATTTAGTGTAACTTCTGGTTTATCTTATTGAATTTGCATAACAAAGCATTTAAGACGGATTCGCAACGCTTGGCGGTTTTAGTGTAAATTCAGTTTTTGCGTTTTAAGTGGTTTGTCGAGGCATTGGTGTTTAGCGTCGCTCACCACTTAATGCGGCGTTATGTGTTGGATGAGTTTTTGAGGTTAAATCTACGATTTCATTGAGAATTCGTTCCGTGTTTTCGGCAAGTTGGCTTGGTCGAAATGGATCCTTGAACAATCTGAGATTGATCATTTTCAAGGTTCTTGGGTTGCCTCAATGGAGTTTTGGATCTGGTTTGTGTTGAGTTTAGTCAGTTTCAAATCGCTTCAATTGAAATGTCTTTTTGACTGATCCACTTGTTGAAATTCAGTTCTGAAAGTCTGGTGACGCAAAAGGTTTAGCGGTTGCTGAAAGTGCGCTTTCTTTGTTGTTGATTCTGTAAGTGGCTTTCTTCGGCTAAGATCGCTGTGAAATTTAGGTTTTGGTCAGCATCATTTTGAACGTAACTTATTAAAATCTCTTCATTTGTACGGTGGTTTACTTTGAATTCACGGTAAAATTCACATAACAAGCAATTCAAGTGGATTCTCAACGCGTGGCAGTTTTACTATGCGTTAGGTAAAGTGTTTTACGGTGCAATGCAGCGGCTTGGCCAGTGCGTTGTTCACCACTTAATTGGGCGTTATACGAATAAGGAAAGTTCGGAATATGGAAATCAAAATAGACGATTTATCGGGGGATGAAGTCATCAAATTGCTCGAAGAGCACTTGGCTGATATGTATGCAACTTCTCCTCCTGAAAGTGCTCATGCTCTAGATGTTGATGCACTTAAGGCACCAGATATTACATTTTTCAGTGGCTGGGTTAACGGTGAATTGCAAGGTTGTCTCGCTATTAAGCAACTCACTCCCCGTCATATTGAGTTGAAATCAATGAGAACTTCTAGTTCATCCCGAAAGTCAGGTGTTGCTACCAAGCTGTTAACTCATGCTTTGAATACAGCCATCGATAATGGTTATCAGAAAGTTAGTTTGGAAACAGGCACTCAGGAATTTTTCCAACCAGCTCGAAGCCTTTATGAGAAATTTGGGTTCACATATTGCGAACCGTTCGCTGATTATGAAGTTGATCCACATAGTTACTTTATGACAAGGGAACTGGCGGAAAAATTCGTATAACAAGCAATTCAAGCAGATTCGCAACGCGTGGCAGTTTTGGTTTGCAGTGGGTTTTGTGCTTAAGGCGCAATGCCGTGGCTTTTGTATTGCGTTGCTCACTACTTAATTGGGCGTTAGTTGCTATGGAGTTATAATGAACATACACGAATCAATAATATTTGGCGTGCTTTCAGGTGTTCTGACAGCAATGTTTATATTTGTTGTCAAAGAGTTTTGGCTAAAGGTTTTGCTTCCATGGTACCAGGACTTTAAGTATCAAGGGGCTGATATATCCGGTAGCTGGTTTGCTGAGTATGAGTTTAATGAGCCAGATGTTACTAAGTCGACGTACTCGGTCGTACTAGTTCAGAATGCTCATAAAGTCGAAGGCTCGATGCAGTTCACTTTTGTGTCTGAAAATAGGAAGTTTAACGTAGAATATAAGTTAGAGGGGCAATATTGGGAAGGATATTTGAACCTGTCTTGCCGCAGTAAAGATAAAAAAATGTACTCACATGGTTCTATGTTCCTTAAATTGATTAACAATGGCTCTGGTCTCCTAGGGCAGTTCAATTTTAGGCATGCTTTCGAAGATAAAGTCGTAACTTTTCCCCTTGGTTTAGACCGCAACTAACAAGCAATTTAAGAGGGATTCACAACGCTCGGTATTTTTGCTTCTAATTCAACTTTAGTGTTTATGGCACAATTTTTTAAGTTTGGGTGGAGGCGTTGTTCACCCCTTAATTGGGCGTTATGCAACTTAGGTAAAATTAGGGGTTCAATCTTGTGGGATTTCTCCGGCCATTCGTTTTGTGTTGTCGGCAAATGAGCATTTTTACCCTAAAATTCGTGGTTTACTCAAGCCGTAAAACAGGCAAGTTTCTTTGTTTGCCTCAATCAGCTTTAGCGCTGGTTTGTTGCCAATTTAGAGCGCGCAAAGTGTGGAAATGGCAAGTTAATCGAGCATTTTGCTTTTGCTGAAGGTTTCGCTCGTTAAGTTTTCCTGATTCAAAAGCTTGGTTTGTTGCTGAAAGGTGGACTTTGTTTTGGCGGCTTATTTATCACAGTTCTTGCTTGGGTTGATTCTTGAATCACTCAACCATTGCAATGGTGGCTTTTGGTCGTGTAAATTCAGTTTATTATCTCATTGAATTTGCATAACAAACGGCTCAAGAGGGATTGTCAACGCTTGGCGACTTTAGTACAAAATTGAAGCTCAGTGTTTACGGTGTGTTTTTTGAGTTCGGCTATGCGTTGTCAACCCCTTAGCCGGGCGTTATGTGTTGGATGAGTTTTTAAGGTCAAAGCTACGATTTCATTGAGAATTGTTCCGTGTTTTCGGCAAGTTGGCTTAGTCGAAATGGATTCTTGAACAACTTGAGATTGATCGTTTTCAAGGTTCTTGGATTGCCTCAATTAAGTTTTGGATCTGGCTTGTGTTGAGTTTCGCCAGTTTCAAATCGCTTCAATTGAAATGTCTTTTTGACTGACTCTCTTGCTGAAGTTCAGCTCTGAAAGTCTGGTGAAGCAAAAGGTTTGGTTGTGGCTGAAAGGGCGCTTTCTTTGTTGTTGATTCTGCAAGTGGCTCTCTTTGGCTAAGAACGCTGTGAAATTTAGGTTTTGGTAAGCATCGTTTTTGCACGTAACTTATTAAAATCTCTTCATTTCTACGGTGGTTTACTTTGAATTCACGGTAAAATTCACATAACAAGCAATTCAAGTGGATTCTCAACGCGTGGCAGTTTTACTATGCGTTGAGTAAAGTGTTTTACGGTGCAATGCGGTGGCTTGGTCAGTGCGTTGTTCACCACTTAATTGGGCGTTATGGCTATCAAGTTGAGTTCATCATTAATGTCGGTAAATTGGTTTAAATTGGAGTACTATTCTGCGATTAAACTTGCTGAAGAACTCGATGACAATCCCAATTAAAAATGTATCAAATCC
>NZ_SHMN01000032.1:0-19438 GCF_029478525.1 Vibrio sp. 1151_11
TAGCTTCAGTGCTTCTGCTTTAAATTCAGCAGAATGGAGAATACGTTTTTTCTTGTTTGTCATGGTTCACCTCATTAGTGATTGTACTCACTTAATTAGGTGTCCAAAACTGGTGGTGCGGATCACTCAGCTAAATAGAAAAAGCATGTCTCTTGCTCAGATAAGGTATGGTGAGTTCGTCCCGATTTTATTCCGTCAATCTTACCGCTGTGACCATGAGACTTAACATCCTGAACTCTTACCCAAGGAGTGTAATTAGCTCCTTCACCTAAGCCATATTTTTGTTTTAAAGCCCGCTTGAAATCAGCGAGCTTTTCAAGTTTTCTTTGTCTAGCCACAACATATACTCTACCCAATTCGATAAAGTATATTATAGCCTAGTGTACAAACTTTATTGTTCCAAAACATGAATTACACCCACTGTCCGGCGACATAGCCGCTTGACCAACACCATTGGAAATTATAGCCGCCAAGCCAGCCCGTTACATCCATTACCTCACCAATAAAATAGAGGCCCGGAACCGATTTGCATTCCATGGTTTTCGATGAGAGGCAATCGGTGTCTACGCCACCTAATGTGACTTCGGCTGTGCGATAACCTTCAGTACCATTGGGAAGAATCGGCCAATGTTGTAAGTCGTGTGCGATAACGGTTATTTCGTGTGGGTTTAACTGTTTGAGCGGTTTATCGACAAAAGCTTTACGCTCAATCAGCACTTCAACCAAACGCTTAGGCAGTACTTTCGCGAGTGTGTTTTTTAAGCTTTGATTTGGGTGTGCTTCACGTGATTCATTCAATAACCGCTCGATGTCTACTTCCGGCACTAAGTTGATACTAACCTTCTGCCCCGCTTTCCAGTAAGAAGAAATTTGCAACACCGCCGGCCCAGATAAACCACGATGAGTAAACAGCAGTGCTTCTTTAAACACAGTGCCATCTTCAGTAGTGATTTCAGTTGGAATGGCAATGCCAGCCAGTTCGGCGAAATCTTCTTTATCTTGTTTATGCAGTGTAAAAGGCACGAGCCCGGCCGTGGTTGGGATCACCGCCAGTCCAAACTGCTCTGCAATTTTGTAACCAAAAGGAGTCGCACCAAGCTTGGGCATCGACAAGCCACCCGTTGCGACCACCAGTGACTGGCATTGGATAGGCCCGTCATTGGTGGTGAGCTGAAAGCCGTTTGGCACCTTATCTATCGATTGAATCTCGACTTGATAACGCTGCTTGACCGTCGGTAAATCGCACTCTTTTAGCAACATATTGACGATGTCCTTCGCCGAATCAAGGCAAAAGAGCTGGCCATGATCGCGCTCTTCAAACGCAATATTGTATTTACTGACCAGCGAGATAAAGTCCCACTGGCTGTACTGCGATAACGCTGATTTAACGAAATGAGGGTTGCGGCATAAGTAGTTGGCGGCCGATAGTTCATAATTGGTGAAATTACAGCGACCGCCACCTGAGATCAAAATTTTACGGCCAGGCTTTTTGGCATGATCGAGAACGCATACGCTGCGCCCGCGCAGGCCAGCTTGCGCGGCGCACATTAGCCCGGCGGCGCCAGCACCAATAACGACAACATCAAACGACTGACTCATGCTTTCACCTTCATTTAACTAGACGCACACGCACCTAATGACAAACAAAAAGGATGCAGCGCTAGTAGCGTACATCCTTATCAATGGGGGACATTTTAACGACTAATTGAGTGAAGACAAGGTTAATCCACCAGCGACGGTATTAGACGAGCTGCTCGGCAAGCTCGCGCCCTTTTCCGCGAACGGCGTCAATTGTTTCAGCAAATGTGGCAGATATTGCCAGCACACGAGCATCTGGGTGCTCAGCCAGAAATAAGCGTTTTTCTTTTTCGGTCAGGATATCCCATTGATGGTGGATATCACGGGCAAAATGCAATACACGGGCAAGTTTTGGTGAAAGCTGCGCTTTTTCTGGCTGCGCAGAGTAGGCGATCGCATCGACCATCTCATCAGGAAACTTCCAAGCTTTGGCTAGCTTCGCCCCCAGTACATTCGCATCGGTATGGATGATTTGCTGTTGTGCTTCTAGTTCAACTTCACCAGCATCAACACAAAGGCGAATTTTCAACGCTTCTTGCGGCGCTAATGTGTGGATCATCAATTGGCCAATGTTGTGCAATATTCCGGTAGTAAAAACGCTATTGGCATCGAGTTTACAAGCGGCCCCCAGTTTGCTGGCGATAATGGCAATTTCAAAGGTATCGGACCAATATTGCTGCAGATCCAAGGTGTCAATTTTAGGAAAAGCACTGGATAATACCGATGCCACCACCATAGTTCTCACCGAGCCACTTCCGACACGAATCACCGCATCATTGATAGAGGCCACTGTCCGGCTTCCGCCAAAATGTGCCGAATTTGCAAGGCGAAGCAGCCGCGCACTCAACACTTGTTCCATGGCAATTTTTTTTGTGATCGCACCAAAATCGACCTCTTCCTTATTAACCATTTCGAGTAGTTCTTGTAATACTTGTTGAATACGAGGTAACTCATTCAAACGTGCGAGCAGTGCTTTTTCATCCATTATTTTTCTCCTTTCGATTGCTCTTGCTAATAATAGTCGCCGCACAATGAAGATGCATAATAGTGAAGAAATAAGTAGATGACTTTATACAGACGATAAAAAAGGAGCACGATAGCTCCTTTAATCAATACAATGACTGGCTCAGTTATACGATACAAGCCGCGAAGGTTGTCACCGCCAGCAATGACATCGACAAGATAAACAGCGCTCTAACGCGATCACACTTGCCCGTAAATAGGGGATCGTGGTGATGGTGATACTCTTTACCTTTCAAATAGTGGAAAAGACGAACCTGCTTGGTGACATTACCGTGAGTGGTAAAAAAGCCACCGCCATCCACTTGTTGATAAAGCAATGGATGAGCTTCACGCATGATGTAAATAAGTGAGCGTAGCGCCGTAAGATACCTGACTAGGTTAACCCCAGTGACCAGCATTAGCGCAAATAAAATTGTATCCCCAGTGATCATCTTTTCCTCCCTACACCTTTGCATAGAACCCAAAGAAAAAGACGATCGCTTCATACTCTTTCTGCTGCGATTACACAGCTTGGGTATCCATTACAGAAGATGAGCCGGCTTTTGCCATTGCGGCTAGGTCTTTGTCGATGAAGAACAGCGCCTTACCATCATCACCCACAAGCTCTAGCTTATCTAAAATCCCTTTAAACAACTTCTCTTCTTCATGTTGCTCCGCAACGTACCACTGAAGGAAGTTAAACGTTGAGTAGTCTTGAGATGTGAACGCCGCATGAGCGAGTTTATTAATCTGCTGAGTAATCATCTGCTCATGTTGATAAGTTTCGCGAAACACTTCACCAAGGCTCGTAAACTTATGTTTTGGCGCTGCGATCGCACCAAGGATAGGCAGTGCACCCGTTTCACTCACGTAGGTGAATAAACGCTGCATGTGCTGCATTTCTTCTACGGCATGAGCGCGTAAAAACTCGGCAGCACCTTCAAATCCTTTATCTTCACACCAAGCACTCATTTGTAAGTATAGATTGGATGAAAAAAATTCCAGATTAATTTGTTCATTCAGTTTTTCAACCATAGCTTGTGACAACATGTCGACTCCTAGTTTATGTAACGATTTGAATTGACTATACCATGAACCTCACCATAACACTTTGAGTCAGGTATGCGGATATGAGATCACGACGACAAAAAACTCTCGGCCTCAGTGCTAATCTTTAATCAGTACCCCATCAGGAGATAATACAATGAGTTATCAACATATTTTGGTTGCCATTGATCTTTCAGAAGACAGTAAACTCTTAGTCGACAAAGCTGTTGCACTGGCAAAACCACTCGATGCTGACGTTTCTTTCATTCACATTGATGTCAACTATGCCGAGCTGTATACCGGACTCATTGATATCAATTTAGCAGAAACTCAACATCACGCGATGGAAGCGTCACAAAAGCAGCTGCAAGCCTTAGCGGAACACGCGCAATACCCTATCCGCCATACACTAGTAGGCAGCGGCGACCTCAGTAATGAGCTCTGCGAAACCATCGCTGAATTCAGTGTTGATTTGGTGGTCTGCGGTCATCATCAAGATTTTTGGAGCAAGTTACTCTCATCCACTCGGCAACTGATTAACTGTTCGCCAGTCGACATGCTTGTAATACCACTTCACGACTGACGACAAGCCAAAACTCGGTTAGACTGCAGGTTATTTACTGTTCAGCGTTGTTTGTTATGGCCTATCTCTCTGCAGTCACCCTACTTTGGGCATTTTCATTTAGCTTGATCGGCGTTTATCTCGCCGGTCAAGTTGATTCTTGGTTCGCGGTTTGGATGCGCGTTGCATTAGCGAGCTTAGTATTTCTACCTTTGATCAGGTTTAAAACCGTTCCCGCTCCGTTGATCGCTAAGTTGATGACCATTGGTGGAATCCAACTGGGCCTGATGTACTGTTTCTACTATCAATCATTTTTACTGCTATCGGTTCCTGAAGTTTTGCTGTTTACGGTGTTTACACCAATCTACGTCACGCTGATCTACGATCTACTGAAAGGCCGCTTTTCTCCGTGGTACTTAGTGACGGCGGCCATTGCCGTAATCGGTGCCGTTTTTATTAAATTTGCAGCAATAAACGAGCACTTTTTGCTGGGTTTTTTGGTGGTGCAAGGGGCTAACCTCTGTTTTGCTATCGGCCAAGTGGCTTATAAATACGTCATGGAAAAAGAGACCATCACTTTAGCGCAACACAGCGTATTCGGTTATTTCTACTTAGGTGCATTGGTGGTAGCAAGCGTGGCATTTTTACTGTTTGGTAATAGTGAAAAACTGCCCACTACCTCTTTGCAATGGGGTATTTTGATCTACTTAGGGGTAATTGCTTCTGGGCTTGGTTACTTCGTGTGGAACAAAGGAGCCTGTTTAGTCAATGCCGGCGCATTAGCGATTATGAATAATGCGCTGGTTCCCGCCGGATTAGTGGTGAACATTCTGATTTGGAATCGCGACGTAGATTTAATGCGCCTTGCAATTGGCGGCGTGATCATTTTGCTCTCACTGTGGGTCAATGAAACTTGGGTAAAGCGCAAAGTCGCTGCCAGCCGTACTCACTGAATCAGGTTGAGTGTTAAAAACAACAAAGCCCGCAATCATCGCGGGCTTTGTTGTTGAAAAAGGGGCTATCGTGGCTCGGTTTAACTCACCATCTGTTTTCAGTAAACCATCTATTTTTAGTAAACTATCTGTTTTTAGTGAATCTGCCGTTGTAGTGAACGTTCACTAACCGAAGAAATTCGTTGATTCACATCGGCAAACTTTACTTGTAATGCAGGATGTTTCTTTAACAGTTTTTGCTGCTGTTTCAGCACTTTTTCTAACTTCTTCAGTACTTTTTTTTGTTTTTTTAACGCTTTCTTGTTCTGTTTTTCCGATCGCTTGGCGGCCTTTTTACCTTTGTCCGTCATGCCATTTGACGTACCAGAGCGCAGTTGTTTCTTCCCTTCCGAAACAAGCTTTGTCGATGCACTCGGAATAGCAGCAGGCTTACACAGCGTGTTTTTATCCGATGATGAACGAGCACATGAGCGACAAAGAAATTTTGGCGCAGCCACAATCTGATGGATATCCCCAAGCTGGCTAGTAATATCGTGTCGGTTCAATTTGCATAAACGCTTATTCATGTACGCCTCGATCACGAATAGGAATAATTATTAGTTAGATATACAATTCCAAACACGATTAAGCAAGCACTAAATTACATCTATGGGCCACGAGATTTTCTCGCCAAAGCTAACGTATTGAATGCGTTAGATCATCGCCGCTTTCACATACACATCAAAACGATTTTTCTTGGTTTCAATCGCCATACTCGGCTTCTGTTTGTCTAACCAATCGGCATAGTCAGGACGCTTCACCACCACGCGTTTGGTCGCCAAACTTAAGGCTGGGTTTAATAATGCATCAGCATCCAAGTCAGCGCCCACCAGCGATTGAAAGACGCGCATCTCCTTTTTTACCAAAGCCGTTTGTTTTTTACTTTCCGGGTGCGGGTACATGGGGTCAAGATACACCACATCTGGCTTTACAAAATCTTCATCTTGCGCAAGTTTTTCGAGCGCATCATGACTCGAAGCGTGAAGTAACGACATTCGCTCGCTTACCCAGCCACCAATCTCCGCATCTTGCTTGGCACGCTCTAAACCATCATCGAGCAGCGCGGCCACAACGGGATGTCGCTCAACCATTTGCACTTTACAACCAAGCGAGGCCAACACAAAAGCATCACGACCTAACCCGGCCGTTGCATCTAACACGGTCGGTGTCGCTCCTTTGTTTAGTCCAGCAGCTTTGGCTATCGACTGACCTTTACCGCCACCAAATTTACGTCGGTGAGCAACCGCCCCCGTGACTAAATCGACATAAATAGCGCCGAGTTTAGGCTCATCCAGTTTACGCAACTCAAGACGATACTGAGTTAATACCAAGGCAAATGGGCTCTCAGCGCATGGTTTTAATCCCCAACGCGCGGCTAATGTATCCAAATGTGCTTGCTGAGCAGGAACTTCGCAAATCAGTTGTAGCTGCAAGTTAACTCCGAAACCAAGGAAATAATGAGGAGGCTTGAGTTTACCCAATTTTCACTGACGTGACTAAAGCTTATCGCTTTTCTTAAACGGCGGCTTACGAGAAACAACGACCAGTGATAAACTGAGCGAACCATTTCAATGATAAGGATGCTGTAATGCAAGCCACTACCGCTAAACTGGACGAACTCGACCGCGCCATTTTAAAAATTTTAATGGACGATGCACGCACGCCCTACGCAGAAATGGCCAAGCAGTTCAACGTTAGTCCTGCCACTATCCATGTTCGCATTGAAAAGATGAAATCGGCCGATATCATTCAGGGTACGGAAGTGATCGTCAATACCAAAAAATTGGGTTATGACGTGTGTTGTTTTATCGGTATCAATCTCAATGCCGCGCGAGACTACCATTCGGCGCTCGCCAAACTCAATGCGCTGGATGAAGTGGTGGAAGCCTATTACACCACAGGAGCCTATAATATTTTTGTGAAGCTAATGTGCCGCTCGATCGAGGAATTACAATTTGTGCTGATCGACAAATTACAGGCTATTGATGAAGTGCAATCCACAGAGACGCTTATTTCCTTGCAGAACCCGATTAACCGAAATGTGAATCCTTAATCACCGAAGCCGCAAACACCACGCAATAAAAAGCCCGAAACTAAATTCCGGGCTATGACATCGGTACTGATAATAAATTATTTGTTCAGATAAGTTAAAAGCTCTTCAGCCGAAATACCCTGCTTTGCCAATTCTTTCGCCATGATTTCGACTTGCTCGCCTTTACGCGCTTCAATCACTTGTTGAAACTGAAAGACTAAATCACGCAGAACTGGTAATGGTACTTGTTTGGCGGCACTGCGAATACGCTCACTACTTTGGTTGCCTAATTCATTCAGCAATTTTCCGAACATGACCTTTTCTGGAGACTCGTCGAGTTGTTCCCAAATTCGAGCCATTTCATAGGTTGTCATTGACATTGTTGTTTCGTTTCCAAAGTGCAATTGAAATAATTAAGTGACTAAATATACACCCGTTAAAAAGAATATAAAACAGCAGGTGACAATTTATTAATTCACCACTAATTGATGCCAATAACGCCCTGCTTTAGAAAACAGGATAAACAACGCTGGCGCAATCAGCCACATTTGCAGTGCAATTAATATCTGAGGCTCTAACCCAACACGCTGCATGGTGCCAACTAACAAGCCAGCACCACTCATCTGAAACAAACCAAGCAGTGCTGCGGCGGTTCCCGCACGGTCACCAAATGGCGCCAGTGCTTTTCCTGCGGCCGCTCCCAGAATCCAAGCAAAACCGATTGATGACATAAAAATGGGCAGCATAAAGGCAATCGCCGTTTTCTGTTGTGCCAGCGCGACCATGGTAGTCCCCGCAATCAATAACGTGCCAATTCCAACCACCAGCGCCATATGGGTACCAAACCTATCCATAAATTTCGGCGCACTTAGGCAGGCAACGATATTAATGATGGCATTGAGTCCAAACCAGAAAGTAAATTCGTTCATGGTTAATCCATAACCTTCCATCAATACCACTGGGGCAGAAGTGACATAGGCTAAAATAACCGCCATCGCTAACATACATAATGAAGCATGGAAGAGAAAAGATGGTGTTTTCAATACGGACCAGTAACGCGATAACTTAAAGAACGCTTGCTGTTCGGTGGCTTGCGGGTTGGTTTCTTTCATACCAATCACCATCATTAAACCCGCGACCACGGCAAAACCAGCCATAAAGCTGAAGTTACTGCGCCAGCCAAATTGCTGAGTTAACCAACTACCAAGGATTGGCGCTAATGCAGGAATAAAACAGATTGCACCATTTAAGTAGCTGATCATTTTGCCGCTACGTTGTGGGCCAAAAATATCGCGAACTGTTGCAAAAGCCGCTACCGATGTCGCGCACGCACCGAAGCCTTGTAGTAGCCGAGCCATCAGCATCCATTCAATACTTTGAGCGGCCCACGCCAAGCAAGCACTCAATGCATAAATACTGATCCCTCCTAATGCAACAGTTCGACGACCGAGTTTGTCCGCTAGCGGGCCAGCAAAGAGTTGACCGACTCCCATAGCAAACAGAAACCAAGTAATCGTATCTTGTGCATAAGCGTGTTCCACGTGAAACGTTTGAGAAATTTGCGGTAAAGCTGGTAGATAAATATCAATCGCTAACGGGCTAAACAGAACCAACAAAATCAGTAATGCCAATTGACGCTTACTATGCGCGTCAGAGGTTATTTGCTTCACGAAACACTCCAGTAATGAGAAAGAACACACTTTTACAACTCGGCTATAATAGAGCAATGATGATATGAATAGAAATGGCTTATACTCATCACAATTATTCCCAAATGGAAATACAGATGAATATAGAAAAATTAGCCAGAATCGATCTTAATTTGCTTGTTTGTCTGTCCGTACTGCTAGAAGAACTGAACGTAACGCGCGCCGCCCATCGCCTCTGTTTGAGTCAATCTGCCGTCAGTAAATCGCTTGCCAAGCTTCGTCAGCAGTTTAATGACCCGTTGTTTATTCGTAATTCACATGGCTTAAAGGCAACGCCGCAAGCGCTCTATCTCAAACCCAAACTCGACACTCTCATCAATCAGCTCGAGCTACTCACTCAACCACAACAATTTTCACCACAAAGCAGTGAATACCGTTTTCATATTGCGGCAGTAGAAAGCGTCTACCCATTAATTCTCCCTCATTTTTTGCCCGCTATTTTCAGCCAAGGTCCAAACCTCAACATCAACACTCACTCATGGAACGATCAAACCTTTAAGAAATTGCAGCTTGGTGAGTTAGATTTAGGCATTACCGGCAAGGACATTGATATCAATGATGCCAAATTAACAATGCTGCCACCCAGTGATATCTGTGAGCAAGAGATCTATCGAGATAGCCAAATGTGCGTGGTACGTAAAGACCACCCAGCATTACGAGACAATTGGACGTTAGAGCGCTATTTATCGCTACGTCACGTACAAGTGCGCTGCGATGGTAATGATCGCTGGCTACTCGACTATCGCTTGGCGGATATCGGCCGAGAAAGGGACATCGCAATTACAGTACCGGATTTTAATAGTGCCGCCAGCCTTTGTACTTATACTGATTTTATCTTTACCGCGCCGAGCCACTTCACCCACCTAGTAGCCAAGCAGATGGATCTCGTCGTGTTGCCATTACCGATGGAGTTTCCACCTATGGCTTATACGTTATTTTGGCACAGAGACAGAGAAAGTGACCCTGCATTGAGCTGGTTAAGGCAGATGATCCAAACCAAAACACTGCATCTCAGGTGAAGCTGCGGTTTGCGCCAGTTCGATAAAAAGAGTAGCTTATTGAAGCTCGTCCCCATCGCCACAACCCCACAGACACAATAATAAAGTCAGGGTTTGCTATGGATTTGCACAGTTCCCTACACCTACAACGGACGGTTATGAGAAAGGATATAACACAGATGCATGATTCAATCGCACAACGCGTATCAGCCTTACGTGGCTGGCTCACACAACAAGGGCTTGATGCCATCATCATTCCACACGAAGATGAATATCTCGGGGAATATGTACCGCAACACAACGAACGCCTGCATTGGTTAACTGGTTTTACTGGCTCGGCAGGCGCGGCTGTGGTCACCCACGATAACGCGGCTATTTTTGTGGATGGCCGCTATACAGTGCAAGTTCGTAAACAAGTGCCAGAGGCAACCTTTGAGTACCGTCACTTGATTGAAGAGCCCGTTCTCGATTGGCTCCAAAGCGCATTGGTCTCAGGTAGTAAAGTGGGATTTGATCCGCGCATGCATCGAGCAAGCTGGCTTAAAGCAGCACAGGCAAAATTGTCTGATGAGTTACAGCTTATTGCCGTCGGCAGTAACCCAATCGATGAGTTATGGAAGGACCGTCCTAGCGCTGCAATTTCAGTAGTGCGCTTGATGGGTAATGAACTCGTCGGTATCAGTAGCCATGATAAGCGTGAGCAAATAGCCCATCAGCTGAGTAAGAAAAAGATTGATGCGGCAGTATTAACAGAACTAGATTCCATCTGCTGGCTGCTAAATATCCGTGGCCTTGATGTTTCCCGATTACCAGTATTACTTTCCCATACCATTATTTATGCTGACTCCAGCGTCGATTTCTTCCTTGACCCTGCTCGTCTTCCTGCGGAATTTGACAAGCATGTCGGTGGCGGCGTTCGCGTTCACCATCCAGATCAACTAGAAAAGCAGCTTAATTTACTCGCAGGTAAAAAGGTGATGATCGATCCTGCTACCAGTAATGCATGGTTTACGCTGACTTTACAAAATTCCGCTGCTGAAATCATTAATGACGCCGATCCGTGCTTACTGCTAAAAGCGGCAAAAAATGCAACCGAAGTCTCTGGAATGAAAGCGTGCCACGTGCGTGATGGTGTGGCGATGACGAAATTTCTTGCTTGGTTGGATAATGAAGTGGCTAGCCAAAGACTGCACGACGAAGGCTATTTATCTGACCGCTTACAAGCATTTAGAGAGGAAGACCCAACTCTAGCCGATCTTAGTTTTGATACTATTTCAGCGGCAGGCAGTAATGCAGCTATGTGCCATTACAACCACATCAACCAAGTAAAACCAGGACAATTAGCCCAAGACTCACTTTATCTTGTCGATTCTGGCGGCCAATATTGTGATGGTACGACTGATATTACGCGTACCATTGCCATTGGTAACCCCAGTGAAGAGATGAAAAAACAGTTCACTTTAGTGCTGAAAGGTCACATTGCATTAGCCAGAGCACGCTTTCCAAAAGGTACCTGTGGTCATCAGCTTGATGTACTTGCCCGTCAGCACCTATGGGCTAATGGCTTCGATTATGATCATGGCACTGGTCATGGAGTCGGCCACTTTTTGAGTGTCCATGAAGGGCCACAACGCATCAGCAAAGTTTTCAACAACGTCGCACTGCTTCCGGGTATGGTACTGTCGAACGAGCCCGGTTATTACCGTGCCGATGCGTTTGGCATTCGTATAGAAAACTTAGAACTGGTGGTCGAAGTTGAAACACAAGGTGATTTCTCTGTGTTGGGGTTTGAGTCTCTCACGCGTTGCCCGATTGATAAGCGCGCGATCAACATCAATATGTTAACTCGACCAGAGCTCACATGGCTAAATGACTACCATCAAAAAGTATGGGATCAAGTTGGTCCACTCGTTGAGGGTGATAACAAAGAGTGGTTGCGCCAAGCGACGCTGCCTATTGAGCATGATTAAACAACAGCATGACAAAACAAATGCGCTGTAGGTAGTTTATCTGTAGTAACTTAACCTAGAAAGATGAAAGGCGACCTCGAGTCGCCTTTACTTTAACTTATGATTCTCTTAACTCGAACTCACCTTAATTAGCTAAATCATCATACTTTAATGCATCCATATGTTTCACGTGAAACGTGCAAGCCATAATCTCATCCAGAATAGGCAGCATGCCAATCTCGCCACACGACTTCAAAACCTTGCCCTTTAACAGCGGCGGCAACTTGTGCGGCTGTACGTTCATCGCTAATCACAAATTGCTCAAGTTCGGTCTCTTGCATTGCATAACCTCCAGGCTGTGTTTTTGATCCCGCCGATATGCTGGTGATCCCAAGTGGGATGAGCTTATCCCTAAAGTGCGCCGATTCGCGGGTAGAAAGCGAGAGTTCCACTTCTGAATTTAGCAAGCGAAATGCACAGATGAGCTGAACCAGTTGCTTGTCAGACATAACCGATTTAGGTTGCAGACCACCTTCACAAGGTCGCAAGCGAGGAAACGAAATCGAATAGCGCGTCTTCCAATATCTCTTTTCAAGATAATCCAGGTGAGCGGCCACGTAAAAACAATCGGCCCGCCAATCTTCCAAGCCAATCAAAGCGCCAAGACCAATCTTATCAATCCCTGCCCGGGCAAGTCGGTCCGGTGTTTCAAGGCGAAAGTTAAAATCCATTTTGTTGCCTCGCAGATGATGTAAAGCGTAAGTCGATGGATGATAAGTCTCTTGATATACCATTACCGCATCTAAACCTAAGCTCTTTAGCTCCGCATACTGCGCTTGCTGAAGCGGTTGAACCTCCATAGCAACATAGCTGACTTCACGCTTTATCAACGGCAGTATCTGCCGGAAATAGTTCATGCCTACTTTGGTTTCATGCTCACCGGTTACCAACAACACATTATCAAACTGCATTTGCTTGATAACTGCCAATTCACGTTCAACTTCATGCAAACTTAATGTACGCCGCTTAATGCGATTCTCCATCGAAAATCCACAATAAGTGCACGCATTGGCACACAAATTTGAAAGATAAAGCGGGATATAAAAAGAAAGAGTATTGCCAAAGCGTTGCCTCGTCAGTGCGTAAGAAAGTTGCGCTAACTGCTCGATATAAGGCTCAGCAGCAGGAGAGATTAATGCCTTAAAATCCTCCAAATCGCGCTTCTCTTTATGCAATGCTCGCTCGACATCTGACGCTGTTTTGGAACGGATTGATAACGCAATATCGTCCCAATCGAGTTGTTTGAAACGTTCTAAAAAGCTCATCGCTATTGATCCAAAAATGCAGTTAGAGGGCTGGATGCGATAGCATGATGAACCTGAGTTGCAAGCCCAGCCTCATAAGCCATTCGACCCGACTCCACCGCCAACTTAAATGCCAACGCCATTTGTATCGGATCGCGCGCGGCCGCAATTGCGGTGTTAACTAAGACAGCATCCGCGCCCAATTCCATCGCAAAAGCCGCATGCGAAGGCGCGCCAATACCGGCATCAATAATCACGGGTACACGAGCTTGGTTGATGATGATTTCTAAAAAATCTCGTGAGACCAGTCCCTTATTCGATCCAATTGGCGCACCTAATGGCATTACGGCCGCGCACCCCACCTCCTCTAAACGCTTACACAACACGGGGTCAGCATGACAATAAGGCAATACGGTAAATCCATCTTTCACCAATTGTTCCGCTGCTTTTAACGTTTCGATAGGGTCAGGCATCAGATACTTAGGGTCGGGATGAATTTCTAACTTCAGCCAAGATGTCGATAACGCTTCGCGCGCTAAATGAGCTGCAAAAATCGCATCCTTCGCATTTTTCGCACCCGATGTGTTGGGTAAAAGATGGACGCCTGACTCGATAAGTGGCGCTAAAATATCATCATTTAATTGGTTAAGATCGACTCGCTTTAATGCCATTGTCGCCATTTGTGAGCCAGATGTGGCAATAGCTTTTGTCATTAACTCTCGGTTGGCAAATTTCCCCGTACCAGTGAACAGGCGAGATTCAAACTGTTTATTCGCTATCGTTAACATTTAGCCTCCTGCAATGGCTTGAAACAGCGATATTTGGTCGCCTTCACTTAATAGGGTCGTTGACCACGCACTACGCGGCACTACGCTCTGATTCAGGGCAAACACGCAACCGGTAATCGTGATCGAAAGCAGTTTGGTGAGATCCGCAATACTGGTTCCCGCTGAAACTTGATGAAACTGCTGATTAATCTTGATCGTTATATCTGACATGTGGCTTCTCCCTTCATCTGATCAGTGTGTGGGTACCCACACACCTCGCACTGAGGATCTTTAACAACATTTAAGGTTTGGAATTGAAACAAATGAGCATCAAACAGTGTCAGTTGGTTAGCATTACGCATCGTCTGTCGAGTCAATATCATGATGGCTTGTAAAGCTTGCAGGGTTCCGATGATTCCGACGACAGGCCCCAGAATACCGAATTCATTACAACGCTGCGCGGCAGGCAGTTCGCTATCAGGCACTAAACAGTGATAACAAGGTGACAACGGCAGTTGATCAAAAGCAATGACTTGCCCCTTCCATCCAATAGCCGAACCTGAAATCAATGGTTTAATTAGTTTGCGGCACAACTGGTTAATTTGCTGACGACTGTGGATGTTATCCGTGCAGTCAAGAACGACATCAGCATTAAGCACTTCCAGTTCGAGCTGAGTACCAATAAGGCGTTTAGATATCGCTCTTACTCTGCAATCAAGGTTGATGGCTTTAATTTGTTCTGCCATCGCATCGACTTTGGTTTGACCAATTTGCCTCTCTCGGTAGATCATCTGCCGAGGTAAGTTGCTGCTTTCAACTCGGTCATCATCCACTATTACCAGTTGTCCAATACCAGCACTCGCCAAATACAAAACGGCCGCAGACCCTAAACCACCACAACCAATAACCAGCACTCGGCTATCAAGTAAAGATTGCTGTCCATCCTCACCTATTTCAGGGAGCGCAAGTTGCCTTTGATAACGGATAAATTGCGCATCAGAAAGCATAATCACATACCTCCTCAGCACTACTTGGTAATCGGTTTTGTATGATTCGATTGAAACTATCAATGACCAACTGAGGTGATTTTGCTTCTGTCACTGCACGTACAACGGCCAAGCCTGATACATCGCACTGCCAAACTTGCAATGCGTTCTCTAGGTTAATTCCGCCAATTGCAACTGTGGGTATTTTTGCACTTACAACTTCATCTGCATTGGCGGCAAGACTTAAACTCTCAATTAGCTGCTGGTAAAGTTTCAACCTAACAAGCCCCTGTGGCTTAGAGGGCATAATTTTGGTGGTGGTTGGGAATATGTGACCCAAAGCGATATAGCTAGGATTTAGTGAAGCGATGTTCAGAATCTCATAATAGCCGTGAGTCGAAATGCCTAAACAGATCCCAGCTTGAGCAATTTGTGCTAAATCGGCATTGGTGAGATCTTCTTGTCCAAGATGAACGCCAAAAGCACCATGCTTTATCGCAAGCTGCCAATGATCATTAATGAAAACCTGTGCTTGGTAGGCTTTTCCAAGCTCAATAGCGGCAATAATTTGTGATTCGGAATCAAGACGTGTTGAATCTTTGATTCGCAGTTGGATTGTCTTTACATCAAACTTCAATAACCGCTCGACCCACTCAGCGCTATCCACAACAGGATAAAGGCCAATATTTTTGTCTATCTTTGAAAAACAGATGTGATTTTGTTTATCGTCAGCAAAGATGCCAGCTGATGAATGTAGTAGTTGAGGAAAATATCGGCTATCTGTTGGCCATGTTTCACGTGAAACACTCATTGCCGCGCGAGTAACCACTAAAGCATCCTCTAGTGGAAAGTCGAGACACAACAATGATAGAACCCAAGCAAAGTGCTCACTCTTTGCATCAGCAGCATGAGCATTCGTAGAATATCTTATACGACGCAGCTCTTCTCCGTGATACCACTCATCGACATAATCGTGTGAGTCAGCCGCTGTAAGCCCTATTTTGACCAAACAAGTTTCTCGTTTCTGGGAGTGATCGAATGGCATTTGAGCGCAAAAATTGACTTGGTATTGCAAGAATAAATTGGGCTTATCAGTTAAAACACTTAGCGCATCTTCGCACGAGGCTAAGCAATCGCTGCCAATCAAAGATGAGTATGAAGGCGTTACTAATTGACAATATAAAGTTGGGCTGGCACCCAAAAAAATATCATCGATATCAAAACCATGATGCTTGGCCAATAGCAAAACCTGTTGTACTTGAGCAGTCAACGCAATGTCATCACGGGGGATAAGTAATTGAATCATCTAATTACTCCTCGCTAACGACTGACCGTTGACTAACAGCAGGATGATAAAGCTCTGATCCTGCGGCTTTAAACTCTTGTGATTTCTGTCTCATGCCTTGTAACGGGTCATCTAGCAGCGTAACGGAAATGAGCGCATCAGCAGCAACTTGCTTGGTATCTAACGCATACTCTCGAACCTCTTGAGAGATTTTCATCGAGCAGAATTTCGGCCCGCACATTGAGCAAAAATGCGCGACTTTACCAGACTCTTGCGGAAGAGTTTCATCGTGAAAAGCACGCGCCGTAACTGGGTCTAATGCAAGATTAAATTGGTCTTCCCAACGAAACTCAAAACGTGCTTTCGATAACGCATTATCGCGCACTTGTGCTCCCGGGTGCCCTTTTGCAAGGTCTGCAGCATGTGCTGCCAATTTATAAGTAATTAAACCCGTTTTAACATCTTCTTTGTTTGGTAAACCAAGGTGCTCTTTCGGTGTTACATAGCAAAGCATCGCGCAACCATACCAGCCAATCATCGCAGCGCCAATGCCGGAAGTGATGTGATCATATCCCGGAGCAATATCGGTAGTTAATGGGCCCAAGGTATAGAATGGCGCTTCATGGCAATGCTTTAATTGTTCATCCATATTCTCTTTAATCAAATGCATGGGGATATGGCCAGGGCCTTCAATAATGACCTGTACATCATATTCCCACGCTATTTTGGTCAACTCACCTAAAGTGCGCAGCTCTGCAAATTGTGCTTCATCGTTAGCATCGGCAATGGATCCTGGCCGTAGTCCATCCCCTAAGGAAAGGGCGACGTCATACTTGGCGCAAATTTCACAAATTTCACGGAAATGAGTGTAAAGAAAACTCTCAGTATGATGGGCTAAACACCATTTAGCGATAATAGAGCCGCCACGCGAAACGATGCCAGTAACACGTTTCGCGGTCATTGGCACATAACGAAGCAATAAACCAGCATGAATTGTAAAGTAATCAACACCTTGCTCCGCTTGCTCAAGTAAGGTATCGCGCATTACTTCCCATGATAAATCCTCCGCAATACCATTTACTTTTTCCAATGCTTGATACATGGGCACAGTGCCAATCGGTACGGGGCTATTACGCAAAATCCATTCTCGAGTTTCGTGAATATTACGCCCAGTAGAGAGATCCATCACGGTATCCCCACCCCAGCGGGTTGCCCATACCAATTTTTCAACCTCTTCTTCAATTGATGAAGAGACGGATGAGTTACCGATATTCGCATTCACTTTGACGAGAAAATTACGACCAATGATCATCGGCTCTGATTCCGGATGGTTAATATTCGACGGGATAATGGCTCGTCCTTCGGCAACTTCACGACGCACAAACTCAGGAGTTATTCGCTTTGGTAGATTAGCCCCCAAATGAATCCCTGCATGTTGCTGGCTCAGCTGTGCATCCATACACTCTCCCCGTCGCGTATTTTCGCGAATGGCAATGTATTCCATTTCGGGTGTGATAACACCTTGCCGCGCATAATGAAGTTGAGTAACGTACTTCCCTTTCTTTGCTCGGCGTATGGCTGGCAAGTTCCCATAACGTAGTTCGTCCAATGTATCATCAGATAAACGTTCTTTAGTGTAAGCAGAACTGACCTCATCAAGCCACTCGGTATCATCCCGCTCAGCGATCCATTTTTCCCTTAATTTAGGCAAACCTTGATATAAGTCGATAGTATGAGATGGGTCGGTATAGACACCTGAAGTGTCATAAACGCATATAGATTCATTCGGTTGATAAATCGGTGAGGACTTTGTGCCCCCGACCAAGCTGTCAGCTAGTTTAATCTCACGCATTGGCACGCGGATATCCGAACGTGAACCAGTAATATAGATTTTAGAGGAATTTGGGTAGGGTTCGACAGACAATGTGTCAATGAATTGTTTGGCTTTCAGTCTCGCTTGTTTGCGACTCGACATAGCATCTTCCTTTTTGTACTAGGGATAAATGCTTGACGGATTAATGCACAAGAGTTGATCAAAATAGAGTTTTGATCTTAAGGATATAACGCTAGATAGATCACTAGCAGGTTATATTCTCTTGTTCCCTTCGCAGGTATTAGCCTGATCAGGTTCAACGGATCCCGAAAATACGGTCTCAGCCTTATGGCACTCCGACAAGTTGAGTCACGATTATAGGGAAAGACTATCCATTAACCAAGATGAAATTGTAATTTCGTTAACTTCTCATCAACAACTGGAAACCTATCCAAGCCGCTGAGATACTTAGCACCACGTTTAATAAGACATTAACACCCATTTTCAGAAAGGCTCCTTGCTGCATCAGCAATACATTATCCATAGAAAATGTAGAAAATGTGGTTAATGCACCCAAGAAACCCAAACCAATAATCTGGCGCCATGGCTCAGTTGCAAGTAATTCACTCTCAAAAGCAGCGATCAATAATCCCATAATAAATGAACCGACAACGTTAACGGTGAGCGTTCCATAAGGAAACCCGCGTCCTAACAAGAACACACATAGCTCGGTAACTAGATAACGTGCACATGCGCCAAATGCGCCACCTAATGCAATAAAACCTAAAATAGACAGCTGTCCCATAGCGAATTCCTAAAAGTAACCGTCGTTATTTTAACCGCTAAGCATAATAAATCGAACCTAATTACTAAAATAATCAAGGAAAGTTATGCTGATAATCTAGTGCTTTCAAAAAGTTACATCCGTCACTTACTGAGTAAATGGATAAGCTAAACCGCTCTTAATGCCAATTGAAGTAACAATATGATCTAATTAAGGCTATTTCACGCTCGGGATCGCTTTCTTGGATACAGCTTGAGTACAGAGAGCTGGCCACAAAAATGTGCCGAAGGGATGAGGTAAACGGAATTAGTTAATTTTTCGGATTGCTATCATAGAGGAAGTGAACAGATAGCAAAAAGCCTCAGCATTTCTGCGGAGGCTTGATAGATGGCAGGGGTGGAGAGATTCGAACTCCCAACACGCGGATTTGGAATCCGCTGCTCTGCCAGTTGGAGCTACACCCCTAAAACTTTATCTTACTCATTGAAGAAAGCCTCAACGTGACTGCTGAGGCTCTTAATAAGTGGCGGAGCGGACGGGACTCGAACCCGCGACCCCCGGCGTGACAGGCCGGTATTCTAACCAACTGAACTACCGCTCCGCAGCGTGTCTGGTTAGACAATATTCAAA
>NZ_SHMN01000033.1:0-17896 GCF_029478525.1 Vibrio sp. 1151_11
CACTCAATAGTGGCTGATATTGTCATTGACTCAAAGCAACCAGAGAACACTGTTGAGCTTGATACGCTATTAAACAAACCTAAAACTATTACCTATGACAAAACACCAAACCGTAATGAACCGTGCACTTGCGGAAGCGGGAAAAAGTACAAAAAGTGCTGTGCTTAAACCCTCGATAATTACGTCCAAAGCCGTCTTCTGACGGTTTTTTTATAAACTAGAACCTATACGATGCTCTGCGCGTAAGTTAAAACGGTATAACGCCCGGCTAAGGGGTTGACAACGCATAGCCAAACTCAAAAAACACACTGTAAACACTGAATTTCAATTTTGCACTAAAGCCGCCACGCGTTGGCAATCCCTCTTGAGCCGTTTGTTATGTTTATTTAGCCTAAGATTTAAGACACTTAATTGCGTCACTTACCGTCTCAAATTGAATTTTTGTCAAACAAACTTCAGCTCGACAAAACTCGTGACATTGAATCAATCTTGATGCATCTTCTGCTGAAATCTGGACTGAGTTTCCAACCAAGTTAATCGCTGTTGAAGCATCTGAAACCAATGAGTATACAAAGCCTTCAGAATCTATTACTCGATCATCTGAGCTAAAAATCAACCCCACACATTCGCAGTTCAAGTCAGTTTCTGAGCCCAAATAAATGAGCTCATCGTCACCATCCAATTTCAGGATACAAGGCCAATTGACCATGAATTTCTCCAATAAACATAACGCCCGGCTAAGGGGTTGACAACGCAACGCCGAACTCAAAAAACACACCGTAAACACTGAACTTCAATTTTGCACTAAAGTCGCCAAGCGGTGGCAATCCCTCTTGAGCCGTTTGTTAGTACTAAAATTCCTCGCGTGTATCACGCTCTTCATATTCTGGGAAATCAATTTCGATGAAGCCGTCATCATTAAGGATAAACAATACGCTTTCATGTTCGATATCAGCTTCATTCATGTCAGAGCAGCCACGATAGACTTCCCAATCGTATGAATAATCGAGTTGATATTGATCACAGCCCACAAAAGAAATGTTTTCGACTTCTATACCATTAACATTGTGAGCCATATGATCTATATGAGATAGATCCGGGATAAGTTTCTGTTCAAAGTCACTTTTGTTTTCAGATAGAAATCTAGCTAACTCTTCGCACAAGTGAGCGCCGTTAACTAAGGGTTGAGATGAACTAGAAAAAAACATTTCAAATACTCCGAAACCTAATTTAATTTTGATACTAACGCTGCGTTAAGGGGTGAGTGCCGCCTAAACCAACCTTCCGCAGACTACCTTCACCACAAAACTCACTGCAAACCCAAAATGCCACGCGGCATGAATCCCTCTTGAACGCCTTGTTATGTTTAAGCTTCAATGGGTTACGTTTTAATAAAACCAAGATTAGCTCGACTTTGATTTACAAACAAAAGCCAAAAGCTAGAAAACTGAAATGACTCATAATTTTTAAAAATCAGATTTTGATATTTGGCTGCCTAAACTCAAAAACCTAAGTTAAAAGCTCTGATTGAGCCAACTGCCCTAACCTCGCGCTTGCTTGAAAACTGATTGAGGCAATTCTCTGAATTTTCAGCGCCAAAGAATAAGTGTCCGGAAAACAGCGCCCAATGAAGCCAACTTGCCGATAAACACAAAAACAATCAGCCGAGGGAACAAAGAAAAACCATAAACCACTGATTTCGCGTGATTAAGCATAACGCCCAATTAAGGGGTGAACAACGCCACCACCCAACTTAAAGCATTGTACCGTAACCACTAAAATTGAAGTAGAAGCAAAAATACCAAGCGTTGGGAATCCCTCTTAAATTGTTTGTTATATGCGTTCTTAAAGTTACCTAAGATACTTATCTCTGGCTGGCCTGAATAGCATCAACCAACTATTTAGAATATTCCATCAATTCAACTGGAGCTCCATTTACCTCAATGAAAGCAACAAGTAAACCCTCACTTGGTGAGTTAGGTTCAATAATGACTTTCTTACCTTTAATTTCAGCCATTAGATCATCAACTTCAAAAGCGGCATGAGGAACTGTTTTTACCAACTCAGGATATGGAGCATCAGCCCAAAAACGCTGCCACTGGATACCATAAGGGTTGTTTTCATGATCAGATACGGTCATCTTTAAATGAGGCAAATCGATTTCGCCATCGAATCGTTCTGTTGTTGGTATACCTAAATGATTGAACTTCATTGAATATCCTTCTTATTTCCACTTCAGCATATAACGCCCGGCTAAGGGGTTGACAACGCACCACCGAACTCAAAAAACACACGGTAAACACTGAACTTCAATTTTGCACTAAAGCCGCCACGCGTTGGCAATCCCTCTTGAGCCGTTTGTTATATGTTTGGATGAGAAACCTAGCTAGATCTTGAATGCAATGCATTGAATTACATATTTATCAACACATTGCATGCGGACGGTATAAAATACAGCTTATTTATAAAAAGCTTCAACTTCACCTTTTAACTTAATCAGCATCGGCTGGCCAAAACGATCTTTAGCTTTCGGTGAAGGAATTTTCACCCACCCTTCACTAATGCAGTATTCTTCAACATCAGTACGCTCTTTGCCATTTAGACGAATGCCAATGTGATGTTCAAAGCACTCCGCTACATAGTGTGGGCTGCGAGGATTACCAGCAAGGTGATCCGGCAAAGCGGGTTTAGCTGTAGTGTCGTTCATATTCATAACCTAAAATATGTAAAAAGTGCGCTATTGTAGACAATACAAGCCGACCGCTCAACATAGTAAAGATGCTATTTCATATGCGATATAGAACGCAGAACTAGATGGCATATAACGCTGAATTAAGCTGCTACCAACGCACAATGCAACCTAAAGCAATGCACCGTAAACACAAAACCATTTAGGAACCGATTCAGCCACGCGTTGGTAGTCAGGCTTGAATTTCTTGTTAGGTTATACTGTTTAACCTTCACCAACTTGGCAAAGAATCCCGCTAGATTACCGCATTGTGATGAATCAAACCCAAACCTTTCACTTAATTTGACAGCCAAATGCGACAAACTTAAAACAACTATTTTGTTGAGCCGATTAATAAACCTAAAGCGCTTTTGCGCCAGGTAAACTTTCAACCAACCTACTCGATTTTCCAATGAAGCAACCCACGAATTTTGGTTTGCGCTGATGTTGGAGATCACAAAGAATTGGGACAAATGAAGCTGATTTGCTGAAAACCGTAAACAAATGGCTAGAGAAATCCCCAGATCTTTTTCCCAATAATGATGCTTTTTTCTTCGTAAACCTAACGCCAAATTAAGCTGCTACCAACGCACAATGCCACTTTAAGCAATGCACCGTAATCACTAAACCATTTTGGAACTAATTCAGCCACGCGTTGGTAGTCAGGCTTGAATTTTTTGTTAGGTGTTACTGTTTCGCATTCATTAACTTGGCAAAGAACCACTAATTTAACGCATTACGATAAACAAAACCCAAACCTTTTACTCAATTTGGCAGCCAAATGCGATGAGCTTAAAACAAGTAACTCATTCATTCGATTGAGAAAATCAAAGCACCTTTGCGCCAGTGGAACATTCAACCAACCTACGCCATTTTCCAATGAAGCAACCCACGAACTTTGAGAAAGTGAAAGAAACGTGATGATTTGGGCAAACCAAGCTGATTTGCTGACATCCGTAAACGAATGGCTAGAGAAATCTCCGAATCTTTTCCCCAACAATTACGCTTTTCTCTTCGTAAACCTAACGCCCAATTAAGTGGTGAACAACGCACTGACCAAGTCGCTGCATTGCACCGTAAAACACTTTACCTGACGCATAGTAAAACTGCCACGCGTTGAGAATCCACTTGAATTGCTTGTTATGTGAATTTTACCGTGAATTCAAAGTAAACCACCGTAGAAATGAAGATATTTTAATAAGTTACGTGCAAAAACGATGCTTACCAAAACCTAAATTTCACAGCGATCTGAGCCAAAGAGAGCCACTTGCAGAATCAACAACAAAGAAAGCGCCCTTTCAGCCACAACCAAACCTTTTGCTTCACCAGACTTTCAGAGCTGAACTTCAGCAAGAGAGTCAGTCAAAAAGACATTTCAATTGAAGCGATTTGAAACTGGCGAAACTCAACACAAGCCAGATCCAAAACTTAATTGAGGCAATCCAAGAACCTTGAAAACGATCAATCTCAAGTTGTTCAAGAATCCATTTCGACTAAGCCAACTTGCCGAAAACACGGAACGAATTCTCAATGAAATCGTAGAATTAACCTCAAAAACTCATCCGACACATAACGCCCGGCTAAGGGGTTGACAACGCACCGCCGAACTTAAAAAACACACTTAAACACTGAACTTCAATTTTGCACTAAAGTCGCCACGCGTTGGCAATCCCTCTTGAGCCGTTTGTTATGCAAATTCAATGAGATAAACTAACTTTACTCGAACAAAAGCCACGATTGCAATGGTTGAGTGATTCAAGAATCAACCCAAGTAGGAGCCGTGATAAATAAGCCGCCAAAACAAAGTCCACCGTTCAGCGACAAACCAAGCTTTTGAATTATACAAACTCACCGAGCAAGACTTTCAGCAAGTACAAAACGCTCGATAAACTTGCCCTTTCCACACTTTGCGCCCACTGAATTTACAACGCGCCAACGCTAAAATTGATTGAGGCAAACAAAGAACCTTGCCTGTTTTACGGCTTAAGTGAACTACGAATTTGAGGGTAAAAGTACTCATTTGCCGACAATACAAAACGAATGGCCGGAGAAATCCCAAAAGATTGAACTCCTAAATTTACCTGAGTTGCATAACGCCCGGCTAAGGGGTTGACAACGCACCACCGAACTTAAAAAACACACTGTAAACACTGAACTTCAACTTTGCACTAAAGTCGCCAAGCGTTGGCAATCCCTCTTGAGCCGTTTGTTAGCTGCTGCACTTTAGCCGGAGATTTGCGACCCAACGGCCTAATTTAAAACACATTATTGCTTTCAAGCGACAAAGTAAAACGGACAACTGAGAAACTAAAACCCAATCCACGAAACGCACTTGGCAAAGAAGAAATAACAGTAAAACTGACGAGCTTCTAAGACTTAAATTTACAAAGAATTCTTTCGAAGAAGCCAGCAACCAAGTGCGCAAAATCCATTTAAGCGCGAAAGAGCCTCAAAACCAAAGAAGCCACACCAAAGAAATAAACAAACACACCACTTCCCGTAAGAAGGCTTCGGTTAGTTCAAACACTTCACGAACAGTGCCACTGGCGAGATACATGGAAAAGTGCTGACTTTCAGGTGTAAAGCTAGAGCCTCAGACTAAGAAAAAATGAACACGGAATTTTATGATTTTTCTTAACCTCAGCTAACGCCCGGCTAAGGGGTTGACAACGCACCGCCGAACTTAAAAAACACACTGTAAACACTGAACTTCAATTTTGTACTAAAGCCGCCACGCGTTGGCAATCCCTCTTGAGCCGTTTGTTAGGCCAACCGATTGACAACGACACTTTAAAAACCAAAGAACAAGCTTTTTTGTAAACTTAAAACTAGCTAACCGATTCATTTATAAACCAAAATGCTAAATCAGCAAAGAAACAAAAAACTCAAATTGAGCGATTTGGAAGAAAAGTGACGAGCGTAGCATGCTCGGCGGACGTTTGGATGCTGAAGGTTATTTTGCCGATGAATTCACAGCGATAAACAACCCAACGCGATCAAGAAACAACAAATATGTGATGACGATTTATTGCTTAAGTCCAGCCATGAGAACATAGAATTCACAGTTCAATTCAAACCCGATTTAGTTGATAAAAACTCACTTTGCCTAACGCCCGGCTAAGGGGTTGACAACGCATTGCCAAACTCAAAAAACACACCGTAATCACTGAACTTCAATTTTGTACTAAAGTCGCCACGCGTTGGCAATCCCTCTTGAGCCGTTTGTTAGGCCAACCGATTGACAACGACACTTTCAAAACCAAAAAACAGGGCTTTTTTACAAACTTAAAACAAGCTAACCGATTCATTTATAAACCAAAACCCTAATTCAGCAAAAAAACCAAAAAACTAAAATTGAGCGATTTGGAAGAAAAGTGATGAGCGTAGCATGCTCGGCGGACGTTTGGATGCTGAAGGTTATTTTGCCGATGAATTCACAGCGAAAAGCAACCCAACGCGATCAAGAAACAACAAATATGTGATGATTATTTATTGCTTAAGTTAAGCCACAAAACATGGAATTTACCGTTCAATTCCAACTCGTTTTAGCTGATAAAAACTCACTTTGCCTAACGCCCAATTAAGGGGTGAGCAACGCTACCACCCAACCTAACGCATTGTACCGTAACCATTAAAATTGAAGTAGAAGCAAAAATGCCAAGCGTTGGGAATCCCTCTTAAATTGTTTGTT
The DNA here is from genome assembly GCF_029478525.1 of Vibrio sp. 1151_11. Taxonomy (NCBI): domain Bacteria; kingdom Pseudomonadati; phylum Pseudomonadota; class Gammaproteobacteria; order Vibrionales; family Vibrionaceae; genus Vibrio; species Vibrio sp. 1151_11. The sequence continues at coordinate 6,420 of NZ_SHMN01000033.1, forward strand.
ATGTTTATTTGCTTGAGACTGAGCAACCGTTATAGTTTTCGATGTACTTACTGAAGCCTTTTAATTCAACATGCTTTTCGAAATGATGCTTGCTCCCCTGCGTCGCTGAATTATCCCTAACCCATTTTAGGATATCTTCATTTGTTTTTAGATCTTCATTACTATTTAGTGCTCTTTTCAAAGCCTTGATATGGACACCATCAACTGTCATACGAACGTGCAGCTGTTTTTCTGATAGAGATGGGTTACCTATTGCGTTAAGTAAGCGTTTTGGAAATTTGTTGGTCATACCCAAAAAAACTTTCTCTTCGCTTTCATACGTATAAAAACCAGAAATACTCTCACTTAACAAGTCATCTATCACGAAATCAAATTTCGCCATGCCAAGATCAGGAAACAATAGATAGCCTTCATCTTTCAGCGTAATGAACTTGGCAAATATTTCATTTTCACCACCTTTATCACATGAGATAGTTAACCCACTATTTTCCGTCTCATCATAGTACTTTGATTCAATAAACACACTGTTTTCAAAGTGGTTCACTTTTTCGCTATAGGACCAGTTATCTGGACTAGCTAAAGCGCCCCCTGAAACTACTGTAATTACTGCAATACTTATTATTTTTTTCACAATATATCTACCTCTTAAGGATATTATTGTTCGCTAAACATAACGCCCAATTAAGGGGTGAGCAACGCTACCACCCAACCTAACGCATTGTACCGTAACCACTAAACTTGAAGTAGAAGCAAAAATGCCAAGCGTTGGGAATCCCTCTTAAATTGTTTGTTATGTACGTCGTACCGAGCGCACTGGTACCCAACCAATTTCACCTGTTGACCTCGAAACTCGATACCACTCATTGAGTTCGAATAGCACTGACAGTTTTTCACCAATGACAGTATTGAGCTCAGCATTGTCATAGTCTTTAAGCAAGATTCCTTCAGAGCCACCTTCAATCTTCTCTATATATTGAACTGGGGCCCAACCCTGCTCCCCTTCACTACTGGTTATAAAGATCCAGTTGGGAAACTCGTCGTCTATTGTACCTAGAGCTACTTTATCGCCTTGTTTCAAATAAAACGGATTGGGATATTCTGAGACGTGCTTTTCAGTAGTAACTACTTCCATATTTTCTCCAAAGTACATAACGCCCGGTTAAGGGGCTGACAACGCAAAACACTGAACTCAAAATAACAACCGTAATCACAAATGCCAATTTGAACAAAAACCGCCACGCGTTGGCAGTCCCTCTTTAACCGTTTGTTATGCAAATTCAATGAGATAAACTGACTTTACTCGATCAAAAGCCACAATTGCAATGGTTGAGTGATTCAAGAATCAACCCAAGCAAGAACTGTGATAAATGAGCTGCCAAAACAAAGCCCACCTTTCAACAACAAACCAAGCTTTTGAATGAGACAAACTCAACAAGCAAGACCTTCAGCAAATGCGAAATACTCGATAAACTTGCCCTTTCCACACTTTGCGCACGCTGAATTGGCAACGAACCAGCGCTAAAACTGATTGAGGCAAACAAAGAACCTTGTCTGTTTTACGGTTTAAGTTAACCACGAATTTGAGGATAAAAAGGCTCATTTGCCAACAACACAAAACGAATGGCCGGAGAAATCCAAAAGATTGAACCCCTAAATTTATCTGAGTTGCATAACGCCAGGTTAAGGGGTTGACAACGCACCACTTAACTCAAAAAACACGCCGTAAACACTGAATTTCAATTTTGAACTAAAGTCGACGAGCGTTGGCAATCCCTCTTTAACCGTTTGTTATGCTTATTTTTTGAGCTTCACAACTTCACCACTCAATGCAACTCCAGCCATTACGGCTCCAGCACCACATTGAAAAGTATCGTTGCTTGAAGTGAGGTTGTTTTTGTAATTTGATTTGATATTAACTACTGCATTTCCACCCTCTTTTATCGCTCTGTCTTTAAGAGCAATCATGGCGGAAAGAAAAACCCAATTGCACGCTTCTTCATCTGTTTTATTGAAAGCGTTCGTTTTTTTACTGGTTTTAAATTCACCTAATTCTTTGAGAACTTTGCCGTAACTCTGCTCGCCAAAGTAAAATGAAACTTCAGTGCCTAATTTAGATTTAGCCACTTCAGAGCTCATTGCCTTTGTAATCGAATAATTACCCACATCATCTCTAGCAAAAGTGTTAGATGAGAAGAAAGCCAGTGATGAAAGAGCTAGAATTGTTAATTTTTTCATTGTGATAAATTCCAAAATAGTTTGATTGTGACTAGAGCATAACGCCCGGCTAAGGGGTTGACAACGCACCGCCGGACTCAAAAAACACACCGTAAACACTGAACTTCAATTTTGCACTAAAGTCACCACGCGTTGGCAATCCCTCTTGAGCCGTTTGTTATGCAAATTCAATGGGATAAACTGACATTACACGACCAAAAGCCACAATTGCAATGGTTGAGTGATTCAAGAATCAACCCAAGCAAGAACTGTGATAAATGAGCCGCCAAAACAAAGTCCACCTTTCAACAACAAACCAAGCTTTTGAATGAAACAAACTCAACGAGCGAAATCTTCAACAAGTACGAAATAATCGATTAACTTGCCCTTTCCGCACTTTACACCCACTAAATTCACAACGCGCCAACGCTAAAAATGATTGAGGCAAACCAAGAAACTTGCCTGTTTTACGGTTTGAGTTAACCAAGAATCTGAGGATAAAAGCTCATTTGCCGACAACACAAAACGAATAGCCGGAGAAATCCCAAAAGATTGAACCCCTAAATTTACCTGAGTTGCATAACGCCCGGCTAAGGGGGTGACAACGCACCACCGAACTTAAAAAACACACTGTAAACACTGAGCTTCAATTTTGCACTAAAGTCGCCACGCGTTGGCAATCCCTCTTGAGCCGTTTGTTAGCTGCTGCACTTTAGCCGGAGATTGACTACCCAACGGCCTAATTTAAAACACATTATTGTTTTCAAGCGGCAAAGTAAAACGGACAACTGAGAAACTAAAACCTAATCCACGAAACGCACTTGGCAAAGAAGAAATAGCAGAGAAACTGACGAGCTTCTAGGACATGAATTTACAAAGAATTCTTTCGAAGAAGCCACACCAAAGAAATAAACAAATACACCACTTCCCATAAGCAGCCTTTGGTTAAGTGTCGGCAGCCAGATCGTAAGCCTCGAAATAACCATAAAATACACATGGAAATGAACCATAGATCACTGTTTACATGTACAGATATGGATATATTCACATGTGGGAGATTTGCTCTCATAAGAATGGGGAATATCATCATGGCTTTAAAACCAGGTCCAAAACCAATCGCTGAATCAACAGGTAAACCAGACCAACGTAGACGTGACAATAAAAATACTCCTGGAAATACTCCGGGGCTAAAACCTAGTAAGTCGTCTAAAAAATAAAGTACATCGCTTAGGTAAGCTACTGCTTTGGTAGCTTACTTATTTGAAGTTATCTTCCCATTTCCGCTTTGTAGGCTAACGCCGCATTAAGTGGTGAGCAACGCAGACCACCGCACCTAAAGTATTGTGCCGTAAACACTTAAGCCGAAGCAAACTGAAAATGCCAAGCGTTGGGAATCCGTCTTAAATGCTTTGTTATGTATTTTTTAACTCCGAAGCTTATATAGATCCTTATCTCCTTGGCACTTAAAGAAACGTGCGAAGGCAAAGAATGCTATCGCACATGCATAAGCTAGAAGAGATTTGGTCATTGGTAACTTTTCATCCAATAAGAAGCCAGAAGCTATACCAGAAAACAGAAGCGCATAAAAAAGCATAAATATCATGTACATGTAATACATGAATAAAGAGACTGAAAGAAACACCTTATTTTCAGAAAACTTATAATCGTAAGGTGAGCTCATTGCTTCATTGATTTTTGGTTTAGCTGCTGAAAAGCCGGAATTTATCAACTTTGCTAGTCTTATCACCTTCGGGCTGAATATAACAAAAGCCAAGAAGTAGACAACGCTCAGTAAGGTTATAAATACTAACAAAGCGTTAGCTAACCACCCCAGCTTAGCTTGCTCTAACAACTGAAGAAGTTGTATCAATGAACCCAATAGATCTGGCATCTTTCTCCTCCTGATACATAACGCCCGGCTAAGGGGTTGACAACGCACCACCGAACTCAAAAAAATACACCGTAAACCCTGAACTTCAATTTTGCACTAAAGTCGCCACGCGTTGGCAATCCCTCTTGAGCCGTTTGTTATGCAAATTCAATGAGATAAATAGAATTTACACGACCAAAAGCCACAATTACAATGGTTGAGTGATTCAAGAATCAACCCAAGCAAGAACTGCGATAAATGAGCCGCCAAAACAAAGTCCACCATTTAACAACAAACCAAGCTTTTGAATGAGACAAACTCAACAAGCAAGACTTTCAGCAAGTACAAAATGCTCGATAAACTTGCCCTTTCCACACTTTGCGCCCACAAGATTCACAACACGCCAACGCTAAAACTGATTGAGGCAAACAAAGAACCTTGCCTGTTTTACGGTTTGAGTGAACCACGAATCTGAGGGTAAAAGTGCTCATTTGCCGACAACACAAAATGAATGGCCGGAGAAATCTAAAAAGATTGAACCCCTAAATTTCCCTGAGTTGCATAACGCCCAATTAAGGTGTGAGGCACGCAATACGATGCTCCCGCATAACACCTTAATCACTAAAACCGACGCATAGCAAAAATGCCACGCGTGCCGAATCACTCTTAAATTGTTTGTTAAGTTTATTTCCAAAGCGCACTCATTTCATCTTTTAGGTCAGCTTGCATTTTGATCCGATAGTTAGATAATTTGGATGAAACTGAATTGTAAAATACTGGGAATGCTTTCTCTTGATTCAAATAACAACAATAAAGTTCTTGCTCAAACTCATCTAAATGTTTTTTAATTTCTGTAAACATCAATGATTCTGGAAGTGGATTTCCAAACGATGACTGATAGTTATCTAAATTGAACGTGTACTCTTTAATCGCTTCATTAAGTTCATGGTTGTGATTGTCCTCATATTCTTTCTTGTTGTTCAAATATTGCTCACGAGGATTAAAACCTTCTAGTAAAGCGCCTTCGTCATTTCGTTTTTGGTCATACTTCCTCAATAACTTTGTATTAAACGCACTTATTAATACATCGAGTTGCATTCTTAAGGTTTCAATTTGTTCGACTCGCTTGGAGTGCTTTAATTGAGATTTCCATACATTTAATGCCAAATATGCAATTATTGCCATAGCAAGATTGGAAACCGAGGACAGTATCTCTGTCCATTTAATATCACCTTTACTTGGAAAGTTAATTCCAACCAGGAGTCCAAACGAAATTAAGACCATGGCTGAAACATATACGACTGTAAACCTTGACTTTCTGACCAATTATTGAACTCCATTATAAACTTAACGCCCGGCTAAGGGGTTGACAACGCACCGCCGAACTTAAAAAACACACTGTAAACACTGAACTGCAATTTTGCACTAAAGTCGCCACGCGTTGGCAATCCCTCTTGAGCCGTTTGTTATGCAAATTCAATGAGATAAACCGAATTTACACGACCAAAAGCCACAATTGCAATGGTTGAGTGATTCAAGAACTAACCCAAGCCAGAGCCATGATAAATAAGCCGCCAAAACAAAGTCCACCTTTCAGCAACAAACCAAGCTTTTGAATCAGGAAAACTCAACGAGCGAAATCTTCAGCAAGTACAAAATGCTCGATAAACTTGCCCTTTCCACACTTTGCGCCCACTAATTTGACAACGCGCCAACGCTAAAACTGATTGAGGCAAACAAAGAACATTGCCTGTTTTACGGCTTGAGTAAACCTCGAATTTTAGGGTAAAAATGCTCATTTGCCGACAACACAAAACGAATGGCCGGAGAAATCCAAAAGATTGAACCCCTAAATTTACCTGAGTTGCATAACGCCGCGTTAAGTAGTGAGCAACTTTGCCACCTAACCTAAACCATTGTGCCATAAACACTAAATTCAAAGAAAACCAAAAATGCTTAGCGTTGCGAATCTGTCTTAAACGCCTTGTTATGCGTTTTCTAACTTGGCAATGAGATTATTTTGAATTGTTCTCCATTTTTCATTAACTCCATCCTCTTCCCAGAGTTCTTGAAGCTCAGAGTTTGAAAGTACTTTTTGAACTGCCATTAGAGCTTGTTTCGCATGCTCTGCTGTTACTTGAGGCTTACGACCAATTAGCCAACCTTGCTTACGATTAAGCCAATTTCGAGCTTCATCTGGCAACAAAGTGTGATCGCTTGTTATCGCCGCAGCAATCACTTCTGAAGCAGCTAAAGCTTCGGAGCAAATATCTACTTCCAAGTACTCATTCTCATTTAACACCGATTGTATCGGTGACAGTAGAGTATTTAACCCTTTTGATTTCTCCAATTCCCAGATCCAGTCACTGGCACTATCATTGCCAAAATTGTCTTCACTCCATGCACCCAAACTATAACTCCTCTTTTACGCATAACGCCGCATTAAGTGGTGAGCGACGCTAAACACCAATACCTCGACAAACCACTTAAAACGCAAAAACTGAATTTACACTAAAACCGCCAAGCGTTGCGAATCCGTCTTAAATGCTTTGTTATGTAAATTCAGTCACATAAGCCAAAGTTACCATGAAAAACCAAGCCTGTACGACCGAAGAATTAGCCAAAACAAAAGAACCCAACCGTGTTCACGAATTTGCTAAGTCAGCAATGTTACAAACCAAGCCGCAACAAACGGTGGATACTGATTGTCAGCGACTAAAAATGCCGTTAAGCCAATGAAATTTAACGAAAGAAACCATCAACAAAGACTGAATATCGTTAACCTTGCCCTTTCCACACTTTGAGCCTGCACAACCAACCACGAACCAACCCTGAAACTAAATGAGGCAACTCACAAATCTTGGCATGTTTTACGGCTAAATTAGGCAAAGAATTGGGACAGAAAAAACGAATTTTGCCGACGATACGGACCGATGGCTTAAGAGATCGCAAAAACAGAATAATACCAATTTTACCCGCTTTACATAACGCCGCATTAAGGTGTGAGCGATGCTTGGCTATACTTGAGCGAAGCGAAACTGCCAAGCGTTGCGAATCACTCTTAAATGCTTTGTTATAAGTAACTTACCCTTTCCATTCAGAAAAATCCTCTAGCGTTCGTTCTTTATGGTTTTTTATCAGCTCGGCTGGTAAGATAACTTTCACTCCATTCAAAGCAAATATAAATGTATAATTACCATACAAACCATTTTCAAAAACAGAACTTTCATCAGTTATCGATATCTCTATTGGTCTAGATAAGATCTCATATAGTGGTTTATCTTTTGGTATCGTTTTTTCATAATAATTCTCTCTCCAACGGACTCCACTATGCATATTAGAGATAACATCACCACATATGACCTGCTCGTATTCTTCACCTTCAAATACTTCTTTGAATAAAGATAACGACGCACTTTTATCATATAAGCTATAAAGTGTAGAATCTAAACAACGCACAGCCACATTGAAAAGTAAACGGTTTATCTTAGAAAATAAAGAAACAGGATAAATTTTTCCACTGGGTAGCACTAACTGATTATGTTCATTAACAGTTAAGTTGTTATGTATGATTTTGTTTCTAATTTCAATAGCTCTTTCAAATGACTTCCTTTCAATAAAGTCAACTATCATATCGCCACTACTAGAATTAAGAAATGCATTATTTTTCTGAGAGAAAGAGTTATTATTGATTCCTAGTTTTTTATCTACTACGGCATCAAAAAAGTCAAAAACCACTGGGAATATGGCTAAGTTTCCTTCAGGGCTTAGGCTTATCTTTGAAAGGTATGAAGAACAACCTCCAATATTCACGTGTAAGGTTGTTTCACTTCCTTTATCTGTAAACTTAGTTTCGGGATAGTAACGCGTAAAGCCTTGTGAAAAATCATATTGAAATAGAAGCTCTTTAAGAACTTTTATCTTCTCTTCGGTAAAACTCATCTTATAATCCTATCGTTTACTTATAACGCCCGGCTAAGGGGTTGACAACGCACCGCCGAACTTAAAAAACACACTTAAACACTGAACTGCAATTTTGCACTAAAATCGCCAAGCGTTGGCAATCCCTCTTGAGCCGTTTGTTATGCAAATTCAATAAGATAAACTGACTTTACTCGATCAAAAGCCACCATTGCAATGGTTGAGTGATTCAAGAACCAACCCAAGCAAGAGCCATGATAAATAAGCCGCCAAAACAAAGCCCACCTTTCAACAACAAACCAAGCTTTTGAATGAGATAAACTCAACAAGCAAGACTTTCAGCAAATGCGAAATGATTGAATAACTTGCCCTTTCCACACTTTGCGCCCACTTAATTTACAACGCGCCAACGCTAAAACTGATTGAGGCAAACAAAGAACCTTGCCTGTTTTACGGCTTGAGTTAGCCACGAATTTGAGGGTAAAAAAGCTCATTTGCCGACAACACCAAACGAATGGCCGGAGAAATCCAAAAGATTGAACCCCTAAATTTACCTGAGTTGCATAACGCCCTGTTAAGGTGTGAGCAACGCAATACCGAAGCCACTGCATACCACCTTAAACACTAAACGCAACGCATAGCAAAAATGCCAAGCGTTGCGAATCACTCTTAAACAGATTGTTAAATGCTAATTTTCGCCCAATCATAATGCCTTGGGCTTGGAGCATTAGATTTTTCTCGATGGTATTCATTAGGGAAGTTATCTAACGCATACTTGATTTTCTTTACTTCAAAAGGCACTGATACAAAGTATCCATTATTTATCAATATTGGGGGCGTTCGGGTCGTTTCTCGATTTGAGTTGCATAGGTTCACCGCAATAATTGGTATATCAAGACTCATTGCAACTTCAATTTCCCAACGAACAAATTTATACAAGTTTTTGGTGTTCTCTCCCACGAGTAGGATTGCTTGTTTAGTGTTGTTAAGTCTTTCTCGTAGACGCCTTTTAATGGTTTCTTCAGAAGCCGTAGCTCGTAAGTTGTTTAAATCATGAGCGTCATGGAAGTTGAAATCGAACCTAGAGTTCGCATTCCAGGCGGTCATTAGGCGATATTTACTGATGTCAGTATCTGCGTCAAACATTACATAAGTTTTATTTCTATAACTCATTACTACTCCTTGCCTGCATGATTTGGAATTGAGTTGGAAATGATGATTGTAAAAAACAAAAATGTATTTATTAGTTGGCTCATAAATACCACCCTAATTTCTTGCGTTAGGGGGCTGAACCCTCCATAAGTTAAAGTGAATGCATTGGCAACACTCAGATAGAACGCATTAGTACTATCAACTAGATTATCTGGCCACGATATTTCCGAACTGAAGTGAACGTTATACAAGTATGCGTAACAAGCTAGATAGTAACTAATTGCCAACATCGCATTCAAAAACTTGCGATTAAGAGCTTCGCGATCAACTCGCTGCCTATACTGACTGCCCCAAACGTGATAGTAGAAATATGTAAATAGATTGCTTGCTAGCAAATAGTAAGTAGCTAATAACGAAGCTTGATGATCAATACCAAGTTTCCAGAATACAAGTAGGATTAACCACTTAAAAATCTGATATGTATCAATTGCAATATTGCACGCCTGAACTTTGTCATCAACTGAAACCTCGCCCTTTTTACAAACGCCAAGACAGATTTTTGCTAGAAATTTGAACAGTTCGACAAGATTACAGTAGTATGCAAATCTAACCATCGAATCAAAAAGTGGATAAATAAACCCGTTCTTCATTATGTTTTCTGTCTCCTTAGTTTCCATTAGCATTTAACGCCCGGCTAAGGGGTTGACAACGCACCGCCGAACTTAAAAAACACACTGTAAACACTAAAACTTCAATTGTGCACTAAAGTCGCCAAGCGTTGGCAATCCCTCTTGAGCCGTTTGTTAGAGGTTATCTACACCGTGTGTATCCTTTAACATATTTACCTTTTCTATAGTAACCAGAAACATAATGACACTTAGAACTGGATTTTGCTTTAGATTGAGCACTAGTTGGTTTCGTAGAAAATATGCTAGTCTGCTTGGGCAATTTACAACGGTAATGACCAGAAACATGAGTGTCATCGAAACGGTAATATGGCTCTACCCAGATACAGCTATTTGATATAGCAAATTCATTAGATACATTTTTAATACACTTTAATCCAGTATCAATAAATTCTCTATCTTGAGTAAAGTGATCGTTATCAATCTCACAACCATATTCTTTTAATTGATCGCCATTTTTCAAAGAGCTAGTAGACAAAACGCTCGAGCAACCCACTAGAAAACTAACCAAAAACATCAATGCATATATTCTCATAAATACCTCTAACGCCCTGTTAAGGTGTGAGCAACGCAATACCAATGCTACCGCATTCCACCTTAAACACTAAACGCAACGCATAGTGAAAATGCCACGCGTTGCGAATCACTCTTAAACAGTTTGTTAGGTGTTTAGGACCAATTTGTCAATTCACCTAGAAACGCACAATGGATATCATGAAGAAAGTTCACTGTATAATCGAGAGCACTTCGTACATCAGGGATCGCATTACTAGCTAAGTCATATGTCTCAACGACCTGATCATTTTTATCCAGCAAAACAACGCACTTCACTGCTGGACTATCAGAGGAATTTGCACGAGCAATTGTCTCCTCAATATCCGTAGGCTGAACTTCAGATTTCATACTGTCGCGCTTTGCGTCTAAGGCACTAGGGTAGCGAAAGTATGTGCTATTTGGGTCATACCCATTGATTAAGTTTATCTTGGATTTCAACTTCGGATCGATTGTCCAATTTGTTGACGTGGGCATTTGAGCGCTCACTGAGTCAAAAACCGAAATAAAGTATGTATAGAGGTCTGTCAAATTATGAGTATTACTCATTAATTTCCATTTACCGTTTGCAAAAACAGCTGGCTTTTCAAGATTAAAGCTATCACCAAATGGAACTTGATACTTTTTGTGAAGGATCACTATTAACGATTTCAAGTAGAGTTCAATTGAATGACGCTGTAAATAGCAAACCGGCAAATGCGCCAAAGCAGTACCTTTAGTAACTTTGAGCTCTTCAGCCGAGCGTTTAAACTCACTTGCGGTTGCCCCTAACCCACCATCAAAGTGCCTTTCAGGTGGCAATAAAAACACGTTCATAAGACCTCTGTAATACCAACTTTAGGGAAACACCTAACGCCCGGCTAAGGGGTTGACAACGCACCGCCGAACTCAAAAAACCACTGTAAACACTGAACTTCAATTTTGCACTAAAACCGCCACGCGTTGGCAATCCCTCTCCCCCTCTGGCAGGATAGTTGTCACTGTTAAAATTTAACCAGTTTGGGTGGTAATGAGTGAGTTTTGAATCGCATTCCAACAGAAAGAAAAGAAGCCATATTGAAGAAGCTACTGCCTCCTTATTC
>NZ_SHMN01000034.1:0-17137 GCF_029478525.1 Vibrio sp. 1151_11
AGCAGCTAACTAGGCGTTTAAGACGGATTCCCAACGCTTGGGAGTTTCGGCTCTAGGTTGAGTTTTGTGTTTAAGGCACAATGGTTTAGGATTGTGGTCGCGTTGCTCACCACTTAACGCAGCGTTATGCAACTCAGGTAAATTTAGGGGTTCAATCTTTTGGGGTTTTTCCGGCTATTTGTTTTGTGTTGTCGGCAAATGAGCATTTTTACCCTCAAATTCGTTGTTTACTCAAGCCGTAAAACAGGCAAGATTCTTTGTTTGCCTCAATGAGTTTTAGTGCTGGTTCGTTGCCAATTCAGCGTGCGCAAAGTGTGGAAAGGGCAAGTTTATCGAGCATTTTGCACTTGCTGAAGTTTTAGCTCGTTGAGTTTTTCTGATTCAAAAGCTTGGTTTGTTGCTGAAAGGTGGACTTTGTTTTGGCGGCTTATTTATCACGGCTCCTACTTGGGTTGATTGTTGAATCACTCAACCATTGCAATCGTGGCTTTTGAACGAGTAAAGTTAGTTTATCTTATTGAATTTGCATAACAAACGGCTCAAGAGGGATTGCCAACGCTTGGCGACTTTAGTGCAAAATTGAAGTTCAGCGTTTACAGTGTGTTTTTTGAGTTCGGCGGTGCGTTGTCAACCCCTTAGCCGGGCGTTATGTGAAAAGAGGACATATGAAACTGTCAGAAAAAGATTTTGAGGATTTTACTAAGGTGTTGCTCAAGAACACTGCCGAACTTTGTCCTCCTGAAGAGCAAGAGATTGTTAAGAAAATTACATCTTTTAGGCAAGTTCTAATAGAAGAATCAGACCGTGGTTGTGCTTTAATGGCTGTCGCATTTATCGACGAACTTCTAATAGATCTGCTAAAGGCGTACTTTATCGAGAATGAGGTCTTAACTAAGCGAATGCTTAGTTCCAGTGGTAGTCTTGGTAGTTTTTCATCTCGAATAGATATGGCATATGCGTTAGGACTAATGTCAAAGAATGTAGTTCATGACTTAAATATTCTTCGCAAAATTAGAAATGATTTTGCTCACGTATCTAAACCTCTAACTTTTGAAGAGGACGGCTTAAGGTCTCGATGTTTTGCCTTAGCAGTTATGCCTTTTCCTGCAGGCTTAAAAGCCCGATCTAGGTTTTGCCGTTCAATGGTTGTTGCTGCCAATGAAATTGAGTTCGCTCGTCTCGATTTAACAAAATGTCAGGTTCGAGCTAACTATAATGGTGAAAAAACGGCAACATCTCTAAATGACTTAAAGAAATTTGTCGAAGATCGCTTTAGTGTAGACCTTTCAAATAGCATGTAATTTTCACATAACAAAGCATTTAAGAGTGATTCGCAACGCTTGGCAGTTTCGCTTCGCTCAAGTATAGCCAAGCGCTGCTCACACCTTAATGCGGCGTTATGTTTATCTAATTAACTAATGAGGAAATTTCATGGTAGTACTGTTTTCAGTTTTAGGCGTTCTGGCCTATCTTTTCGGGTTTATGGTATTTGGTACAGCAAAAAGTTCGATTCATGAAGGCGTTGCGTTGCTTGTTATCTTAAACGGCACAGTTCTCATTGTTGGAGCGGCTATAGTCCACTCAATCAAAAGTAATAGCGTCAAATCAGTGGAAAGTGTTAAACCTAGTAGTGTTCAAAAAATAGAGCCTTCATTTGCTGAGGATACAGATGAAACGTTATTGAAGGAAAATAATGACATTAAGCCCAATGGGCCTTCTGAGAATATTGAAAAGCAGGAAACACCTCAATCAAGCGTAAATTTGCAATTAATCAGTGAATTGAAAGGTAAGAAATTAAAACTTGGTTTCGACTCTACATTTAGCTTATGCGAGATATGTAGTCAATCTCACACGGGGCAATTAGTAGATAGTCACTATGTGTGCAATGCCTGTAAAGATAAGCACTTGTAAAATATAAACATAACAAACAATTTAAGAGGGATTCCCAACGCTTGGCATTTTTGCTTCTACTTCAATTTTAGTGGTTACGCGACAATGCTTTAGGTTGGGTGGTAGCGTTGCTCACCCCTTAATTGGGCGTTAGCCCACAAGAGAGAAATAAAAAGTAGAGTTCGATGATCAAAGGTAAAGTTGTAGAGTGGAATGACTCAAAAGGTTATGGGTTCATTTCAGCGTTAAATGGTGAGTTAAGAGTTTTTCTCCATATATCAACGGTTCAAAGTAAAGGTCGACGTCCTAAAGTTGATGATGACGTTAAATTTGAAGTTAACGAAGACAAAAAAGGGCGTTACAACGCCACTAATGTAACTATTCTAGGTTCCGGCTCAATACCTTCAACAATCATGTTTAGTATCGTTTACTTAGTTTTAGCGAGTACTGCTGTGTTCATATTAGGTGGTGAAAAGTTGTTCATTGCAGCTTATATCTTGATGTCCATTTTAACTTACGTAATGTACGCAATAGACAAGAATGCAGCTCAAAACGGCAAATGGCGGACACCAGAAAACACACTTCATCTTTTATCGTTACTCGGTGGTTGGATGGGAGCATTGTGTGCGCAAAATCAACTTCGTCATAAGTCTCAAAAACAGCCATTTAAATCAATTTTGTGGCTGACGATATTTGTAAATATTGGAGCATTTGTTTGGACATTCACTCCATCAGGTTCGGTGTTCGTCCAGAACTTTATTAGCAATTGGTTCTAGCGCTAGCGGTGAGATATGGGCTAACAAACAATTTAAGAGGGATTCCCAACGCTTGGCATTTTTGTATCTACTTGAAATTTAGTGTTTACGGTACAATGCGTTAGGTAAGGTGGTAGCGTTGCTCACCCCTTAATTGGGCGTTAGGCCTCAATCAATATAAAAGGAAGATCTAAATTGTCAGAAATTAATTTTGATGTGCTCGTAGAACGTGTGAGGGAAACGACTAATAATAAATGGTTTTGGGGGATTGCATATTTAAGTTTGATTCCTATATTTTCGGTGATTTACTTTTTACTTCCTAATGGTAGTTTCTATCATGCATCAAGTATGCACGAAAACAATTTTTACGAGCATAAGCTACTTCTAACAAAAGAGTTTCATGAGAATTTAATTAATAGCTTAAATCAATCAAATGGCTCTACTATTATTGAAAATGATGGATGGGCATCAGATGTGGCTAAACTTGGGTTATTTCAACTTGAAGTAAGTGATGCTTTTGAAGCTACTATTCAATTTCAAATGCTATCAGAAAAAGCCATTGATGGTACAAAACTTTATGACCTAAGGTTTGTTTCCGTTAAATTTCCGGTAGGTGGTGGGAGTGTTGGCGAAATGGCTGTCAGACCACTAACGGTTGAGGGTTACGAGGGACATCCTATACCGATAAATAAACTGTTTCCCCAAACAGATGACTTGCTACTATTTGCTTTCAACCAAAGTGATAATCGGCCTCATATTGGCTTAAAATCAGAGTTTATTGGAAGTTTATTTGTGTTGTGTGGTGCACAAAATGGTTTTCCTAACGAGTTACCAGGCCAGTTTAGTCGTATGCTATACCTCAGCATTGTAACAATCACTACTCTTGGTTATGGAGATATTGTTCCTCTTACAGGAACTGCCAGATTTTGGGTTGGGCTACAGTCTATATTAGGTATTTTGGTTATAGGCCTGTTTTTGAATGCACTAACATCTCAACGAAAGAAGAGCTGTCAGATAAGCCCTGAAACAAAGGCCTAACAAGCAATTTAAGAGGGATTCACAACGCTTGGCACTTTTGCTTCTACTTCAAATTTAGTGTTTATGGCACAATGCGTTAGGTTGGGTGGAGGCGTTGTTCACCCCTTAATTGGGCGTTATAAGCACCGAACTGTTCAAAATAAGGAGTAATTTTGAGTATTTGTGAATGTGAAGGACCAACAAAGGTCAAAACATCATATATTTGCACTGAATGTAATAAATCGGTGAAAAGTTGGCAACTTAAGAAAAAACTTAAGTATATTGGGATTATTGGTGTCATTGGGTATGGTGTAGGACAAGCTACCGAAGCGGTTATCTTCGATAATAGATACCCTATGGAAGTTGAGTTTGCACTTACTGATGCGTGTATTAATAGCTCAGGTCGATCATTGAGTTCAAGCCAGTATCAGAAAAAGCAAACACTGTGTTTATGTGCAGTGGAAAGAACGATTAGTGATGTTAGCTACTCCGACTTTAAATCATCAAAGCATCTATTTGACCAAAACCTGAAGCGAAACCTTAATGAGTGCTAGGTACAAGCACCTAGCACTCTTATGCTTATTTAGTGCGTGGAGGGTTGTTACCTCGACCGCCACCTGAAGGATTACCAGTTTTGCTTGGACCATTTGGTGGAGTATTATTAGCCATAAATTTTTCCTTACGTTTGTTAGTTTTATTGTCTCAATCGGACATGACTAATTTACGATAGTGTATAGGGACATTTGGGGACACAATGGATATCAGTGAAATTCAAAATGAAATTAAGTCATTGCTTGACCTTCTTGGTTGGTCTCAAAAGAAACTGGCTCGTGAACTGTATGTGGAAGAGTTTGAGTATGATGATGAACTGGAAATAAGGCGTTATGAGGAAAAAGTAAAAAAGGCTCTTTCCCGCTCTACGACTAAGGTTGAGCTACTTCGGGGTTACTTAAATTTTATCAATAGCCACCCAACATTCAGCAAAAAACGCTTGGTGCTAAATAATTTTCACTCAAGAGAGTGTCTTTCAGATGAGCAGCTAAAAACAATGAAAGAGTTTTCAAGCTTGGTTGATAAGAAAATAACATAATGTGCTTATAACAAACTGTTTAAGAGTGATTCGCAACGCTTGGCATTTTTTGCTATGCGTTGCGTTTTGTGTTTAAGGTGGTATGCGGTAGCTTCGGTAATGCGTTGCTCACACCTTAACAGGGCGTTATGCAACTCAGGTAAATTTAGGGGTTCAATCTTGTGGGATTTCTCCGGCCATTCGTTTTGTGTTGTCGGCAAATGAGCTTTTTTACCCTCAAATTCGTGGTTAACTTAAACCGTAAAACAGGCAAATTTCTTTGTTTGCCTCAATCAGTTTTGGCGTTGGCGTGTTGTAAATTCAGTGGGCGCAAAGTGTGGAAAGAGCAAGTTTATCGAGCGTTTTACAGTTGCTGAAAGTCTTGCTTGTTGAGTTTCCCTGATTCAAAAGCTTGGTTTGTTGTTGAAAGGTGGACTTTGTTTTGGCGGCTTATTTATCACGGCTCTGGCTTGGGTTGATTCTTGAATCACTCAACCATTGCAATTGTGGCTTTTGGTCGTGTAAATTCAGTTTATCTCATTGAATTTGCATAACAAACGGCTCAAGAGGGATTGCCAACGCTTGGCGACTTTAGTGCAAAATTGAAGTTAAGTGTTTACAGTGTGTTTTTTGAGTTCGGCTATGCGTTGTCAACCCCTTAGCCGGGCGTTATAACTTGTCTGTCCAATCATGATTATTGGGGTGAACCATGCACTCTTACAAAATGTCTAACATTGTTAGATATTCAAATATTGAGGCTCCGATGAAATTTCTCCGTAAGTATAAAATAAGCGTTCTTTTCTGTATCAGCGGTATTTTGTGTTTAATTGCTTATAACACCATCGGTTCATACGTAGATGAGAATGGCTTCTTAGTTGAGCCATTTGGGTTCATTCCTTTATTTTGGCTTTTTCAGCTACTGGCGTTAGTGGCTTTGGTTGTTACCTTCGTTAAACATAGAAAGGTTCAGTAAACGGGTTAGTTAAGCCACAAGCGCACTAAGAAGCTTCGTTATAACAAAGCATTTAAGAGTGATTCCCAACGCTTGGCATTTTTCATTCCATCGTTGGGTTTAGTGTTTACGGTGGTTTGATTTAGTTTTGTGGTAGCGTTGCTCACACCTTAATGCGGCGTTATAAGCAAATTCAGCCCCAGAGGATGAAAAATGGAAATCGAGTACAAAGTAAACCATCCAATCTCAGTTGAACAATTCGTGAGTTTACTGAAGAAAACTTCATTGGGTGATCGGCGTCCTTTGGATAATGAGTCAACTATTCAGGGTATGCTCGATAACTCTAATTTAATTGTGACCGCATGGCTGAACGATCAACTTGTCGGTGTGGCTCGCTCAGTGACAGATTTTCATTATTGTTGCTATCTGTCTGATTTAGCCGTTGATGAAAGTGTTCAATCCAATGGTATAGGTAAATATCTAATCTTAGTGACCAAAGAAGAGTTGAGCCCAAGCTGTAAATTGGTTTTACTGTCAGCGCCGAAAGCGCAAGGTTATTATCCGAAAATTGGTTTTGAAGCTCATAACAGTGCATGGGTTTTATCCAGTTCTGAACAGTTGAACATCAATTAAATCAAGGTGTTATTTGCTTATAACAAAGCGTTCAAGAGGGACAGCCAACGCGTGGCATTTTTATTATGCGTTGGTTTTTGTGGTTACGGTGTTATGCGGAAGCTTGGTAGTAGCGTTGGCTGCCCCTTAACGCGGCGTTAGGTTTCTTTGAGCCACCCCGTTGAGGGTAGCTCATTAAAAATTAGACTGTTGCAGCGAGGTGATGTTCGATCCTATCCAAGACTTTAGCATCCTCTAATAGGTCAAATTTTCGAGCGAAAAGGTTAGGGCTCGAAATTAAGTTAGAAATATCGGCCATTGTAAACGTCCTCGGTCTAAGCTTTATATCTCCATCTGGTACCCAATCGATAAGTCGCAAGTCATCTTGAATTATTTCACCATGACAATCGTTATTCATCATAACTGTTTGGAAAAATCCTTCATCAGCAATAAATGTATTTTTATAAAATTCTTTATAGGGCTGAGATGCATCCGTGTTACAAACAAAATCACAGAATTTTCGTGACACAATCATCCATTGGGTGCCAATAAATGGTGTTATCCCTGACATGAATTTTCTAGCTATTTTAGGTCGGTAAATATGCTCTTTATATTCAAAGCACATATTTTGTATGCGATTCATCGTTTCAGGCCTAGCTTCATTTTGGTCTAATGCTCGAATAAATTCCTTGTCTTTATTATTTGACAAAAACTCATGAATATATGGCTGAGTTTTCAATGGAAAATCTTGTCCACTTAGGTTTATAAAATGCGTCCAGCTTTTGTTCATATTCAATAGCTTAGCCATGCCACGAAGTTCAATATTAACTAAACTATACCCACCCCATAGTGCATTTTCTGATTCAAGAATTTCAGCATTTTGGTAATCATTTAGAAACAAAGTTATTTCATCTGAAATTTCTTTTCCAGAAGTTTTGTCAACATGGATAACGTAATGATTATTTGGGTGGTATATTGCATGAAATAGCCGTTTAAATTGATCTGGATAGCGGTGAACGAGAATAAGATAAGCAATCATTAGATCATTCCTTGATAAATCTGGAATATTTATTTTCACGCTCCAGTTATCTCAGTTAGGGAATGTATGTTCTGAGTGGTAAGGCGTGTTCTTATCCATAGACTATATGGGGGTTCTGTCTTGATTAATCAATAGCAATGAAATATAAACCTAACAAACGCTTCAAGATGGACAGCCAACGCGTGGCATTTTTATCATGCGTTGGGTTTCGTGATTATGGTGTTATGCGGAAAGTTGGTAGTAGCGTTGTCTGCCCCTTAAGCGGGCGTTATGCAACTCAGGTAAATTTAGGGGTTCAATCTTTTTAAATTTCTCCGGCCATTCGTTTTGCGTTGTCGGCAAATGAGCATTTTTACCCTAAAATTCGTGGTTAACTTAAACCGTAAAACAGGCAAGGTTCTTTGTTTGCCTCAATCAGTTTTAGCGCTGGCGTGTTGTGAATCTTGCGGGCGCAAAGTGTGGAAAGGGCAAGTTTATCGAGCATTTTGTACTTGCTGAAGTTTTCGCTCGTTGAGTTTTCCTGATTCAAAAGCTTGGTTTGTTGTTGAAAGGTGGACTTTGTTTTGGCGGCTCATTTATCACAGTTCTTGTTTGGGGTGGTTCTTGAATCACTCAACCATTGCAATTGTGGCTTTTGGTCGTGTAAATTCTGTTTATCTCATTGAATTTGCATAACAAACGGCTCAAGAGGGATTGCCAACGCGTGGCGGCTTTAGTACAAAATTGAAATTCAGGGTTTACGGTGTGTTTTTTGAGTTCGGTGGTGCGTTGTCAACCCCTTAGCCGGGCGTTATGCAACACGAGGATAAATATGACATCATCGAGTTTTCAAGTTATTGATGCAAAATCCTATTTCAACATAATGGTAAAGCCTCAATACGAGCAATTTTTAGCTCAAAACTCATGTGTGAAAAGTGCATTGCTTTCGACGATGTTAACCTACCACATGTATGAATGGGCTCATCCAAAAGAGAAGTTCTCAATAGGCCAATTCGAGAAAAGATATCCAGAGCAAAAAGATCTGGCTAATTTATTCGAAATGGCTAGAGACATCACTAATGGTCTGAAGCATTTTAAAGTTAAGCCAACGACAACCCGTTGCCAAAGCGGCTTTTCATCTGCATTCAGTAATGCTTTTGCTCGTCCATTGATCATTGTTTCCTCTTCTGGAGAAGAAGTCTCGGTCGATCAATTTCTCGAGGAAATGGTCACTTTTTGGCAGCGAAACCTTGAGAAGTTTGCATAACAAAGCGTTCAAGAGGGATTTGGCACGCGTGGCATTTTTAATTTGCGTTGGGTTTTGTGTTTAAGGTGCTTGCAGAAACTTATGTATTGCGTGCCTGCACCCCTTAACGCGGCGTTATGTCCCAGTAATATACCTCGGTTACCATCCACCTTAGTTAAGGGCTTGATTTATCAGATTTTACCCTTATCTAGGGAGTAATCTCTAAGAAAATGGATACTTACAATGAGCCACAAAGTTACTATTCCCGTACCTCCGATTTTCGACCAAATTGGTGAACATTTACGCCATGAAAGCCGCTTCTCACTTCCAAAAAAGCTCCAGCGTACTGTAGAACTTTTCTGTGAATATCAGTTTGAGCACGCAACAACACTCAAACAAGGCGAAGAGTTCTGGCGCGCGCGAATCAATCATCATGGTGTTACTGAAGCCTTTGGAGTATCTCAGGTAGGTGCACCACCAAAAGGAATGGCTGGCTCAGGTCGTATAAATCCAGCCGGTATTTCCTACCTATATGGCGCTTCGAACAAAGAAACTGCACTTTCTGAAGTTCGCCCTTGGAAAGGTGCTATTGTTACTGTTGCTGACTTTACATTGAAACGTGAAGTAAAAGTGGCAGATTTTGTACAGAATATCCCGATTCCTAAGTTCGCGGGAGTCGGATTGAATGAGTTTTCTGATCAACTAATGAGAAGCATGATCTCACTGATCCTCCAAGGAAAATATTTTTCTGCACCAGCTCATGCTCATGATGACTATGCATATTTAGCTAGTCAGTATATAGCGGAACAGCTTAAAAATATGGGGTTAGATGGTATTAAGTACCCAAGTGTACTGAGTGAGACAGGTGAAAATATCTGTCTATTTGACCCCAATATTGGTGAGTTTAAAAATACGGAAACTGTAACAGTCAAAAAAGTTAGTTACGACTTCGAGTAAGGACATAACAATCTGTTTAAGAGTGATTCGCAACGCGTGGCATTTTTGCTATGCGTTGCGTTTAGTGTTTAAGGTGGTTTGCGGCGGCATCGGTATTGCGTTGCTCACACCTTAACAGGGCGTTATATTTTTTAGGTGAGTTATGGACAAAATAATATCAACTGCTTTTGAAGAGATGTGCGGTACTTATGAGCGGATGCTATGCTCATTTTATCCAGCGAGAGATTCCACAGGATTTACAGAGCAAAATCAGGTTCACAATTTTGTGAACGCGTTAAAAACTGCATTAGATGATGAAGATTCAGTACATTGGTTAGAGTTTCCGTGGGTTTCTAAGAGTGAGCATATTGATGGGATGGTATTTTCTCCGAAGTACAAGTCAATATTTTACATTGAAGCAAAGCGCCTTTCTAAATCGATTCAAAAGTCACTAGTGGTGGATGATATTGAAAGGGTTATTAGTAATGATCGGTCTTTTATCAATAGCAATGAGCTTTACGCTGAGAACGAATACATAATTGCTTTGTCTGATGTCTGGCTTGAAGATAAATGGAAAACGGCAATTCCCCATTGGTGGTTAGGGAGTGAAGATCTACCTGTTCAGTTCCAGTCTTGGGAGCATAAGCATAAAAGAAAGCTAGCTACGCCTAAAAGTACGCTCCAAAAGGAACTACAAAAAAGAAACATAGATTGGGCAAACTCAAAATCCCTTGTTTACTTGGTTGGTGAAAAAGTAAATAAGGTGAAGAACTACTGTCTACTATTAGCAAGCAAAAAAATATAACAAAGCATTTAAGAGTGATTCCCAACGCTTGGCATTTTTCATTCCATCGTTGGGTTTCGTGTTTAAGGCGCAGTGGTTTAGTTTTGTGGTTGCGTTGCTCACACCTTAATGCGGCGTTAGGCATTAGGAGAATATATGAAGCGCAATAGCTTAGATTCAAATAACGTTGATCTACTCGTAGCATCAACAAAATCAGTTTTAGGCGCAGTGCCGTTTGCTGGTCCGTTGCTTTCTGAAATTGTTGGGAGTGTTATTCCAAATCAACGCATTGACCGATTAACTCGATATATCCAAGAGCTAGAAGCACGTTTAGCTTTAGTTGAAGATATAAAGATTGAAAATGTACTGAAATCTGCAGAGGGAGTTGACTTAATTGAAGAAAGCTTTTACCAAGCATCAAGAGCACTTACCGAAGATCGAAGAGGCTACATATCAAATATTGTCGTAAACGGAATCAACGATAGTATTATCGACTATTCTGAGTCAAAGTATTTATTCAAGATATTAGAAGAATTGAATGAACAAGAGGTTATTTGGCTCAGATTCTACTTGCATCCAACAATTGGTGGAGATGAAGAGTTTAGAGAAAAGCATAGTAATGTCCTAGAACCTATTCACGCTTTTATAAACAGCGATGAGCGAACTGTTGAGCGTTCTTCTCTACAAGAAAGTTATAAAGAACATTTAGAGCGCTTAGGGCTTATAAGGTCTCGTTACCGTATTGATCGTCAAACTGGAATGCCACAATTCGATAAACATACAGGTAAGCCCTCTGTGTCAACTCGTTCGATTACACCAATAGGGAAGTTGTTACTAAAGCAAATTGGTCTCTATGGCGAAACAAATGCCTAACAAACTGTTTAAGAGTGATTCGCAACGCGTGGCATTTTCGCTATGCGTTGGTTTAAGTGATTAAGGTGGTATGCGGCAGCTTCGGTATTGCGTTGCTCACACCTTAACAGGGCGTTAGATTTCAGAGGGTAGTATGTATTTAAATGGTTTTGGCTTTTCTGGCTATAGAAGTTTCGTTGAAGGGTTATCCAAGATTTCTCCTTTACAAAAAGTAAACCTGATAATAGGAAAAAACAATGTCGGAAAATCAAATATTGTTAACTTCTTAAATGAACAGTATCCGTATTTTCTATCTAAAGTTGGGAATCAACGACAGTTTGGGAGACGGGAGCAAACTGTACCATTTACAAGGATTGATCAGCCGATCACTAGCAAACAGGTTGTTCATAAAATAGCTTTTCCTATTTTAAGTACTGAGTTAGATAATTATATTAGCGAAAAACTCAATAACGAAGTTACCCATAGACGTCATAGAGAGTTAGCAAAAAAACTACTAGAGTCAGATTCATTCAAGGATGAAAGAGGAGATGTATGGTTTGTTTACAAAGCTAATAGCCACAACGCTCAATTTACTTTGGATATTGATATTGAAGCTCTTATTCCTGTTCTAGAACACCGTGAGTGGCAACAACTGTGGACGGCTCTAACTGGCTCAGGAGGAGGTGATATTCGAGCCCATTGGGTTCCTAATACATTAGAAGCATTGTCATATGTTCCATCAGCACCTCCCAAGGTCGAGGTGATACCAGCGATTAGAAAAGTTGGAAATGCGGGTAGTGAAGCAAGTGACTTTAGTGGTGAAGGTATAATTGAACGGTTAGCTAAAATACAAAATCCTCCGATTTCAGCACAGGAAGAAAAGCAAAAGTTCCTCTCCATTAACTCTTTTGTTCAAGAGGTTCTTGAAAACGAAAGCGCAATGATCGAAATTCCCTACGAAAGGGATATGATTTTGATTCATATGGATGGTAAGACTTTACCTTTAGAGTCACTTGGTACAGGGGTTCATGAAGTAGTAATTTTAGCTTCGGCTGCAACACTGTTAGATAAAACTATTATTTGTGTTGAAGAACCAGAGTTACACCTACATCCTTTATTGCAAAAAAAGTTGGTTAAATACCTTTCTGAAAGTACTACAAATCAGTACTTTTTCACAACACATTCAGCCCACCTTTTAGATGCCGTTGAAGCTGAAATATTCCATGTAGTACAGATTGATGGCGCGTCACAAGTTAATGCAATTTCGAGTACGAAAGAAAAATCAGGTATATGTCATGATTTAGGTTACAAAGCATCGGATATTTTGCAGGCTAACTGCATTATTTGGGTTGAAGGACCATCGGACAGAATATACCTAAATTATTGGATCAGTGCTAAAAATCCAAAGCTAGTTGAAGGTGTACACTATTCGATAATGTTTTTTGGAGGAAGGCTTTTTAGTCATTTGTCTGCTTACGATAGCGATGAAGTTGAGGAGCAAGTGAATGACTTTATCTCTGTGAGAAACTTGAATCGACATACAGTAATCATGTTTGATAGTGATAAAGAATCATCTCGAGCACGAATAAACTCTACGAAGCAAAGGCTTAAAAACGAGTTTAATGCTGGTTCTGGTTTTGCTTGGGTGACCAAAGGCAGAGAAGTCGAAAATTATCTAGATTCTGATTTAATTGAGGATAGCGTAAAAGCTGTCCACCCTTCGGCTCAAGGACTTGTTGCGAAAGGAGATTGGGAGAATCTTTTAAAATATACAAAGCAAAATAGTCGTATTGAAAGGACTGCTAGTAAGGTTAAAGTGGCTCGTCATTACACCGAGAATAATGCGCCAGACTTCAGCGTTTTAGATTTAAATGCTCGGGTAAATAAACTTTGTGAGTTTATTTTTCACGCAAATGGAAATGAAATCTAACAAATTGTTCAAGAGTGATTCGGCACGCGTGGCATTTTTACTATGCGTTGGCTTTAGTGATTAAGGTGGCATGCTTAGACATTGGTTTGCGTGCCTCACACCTTAACAAGGCGTTATGTGTTTGGTGAGTTTTTAGGGTTAACTATACGATTTCATTGAGAATTCGTGCTGTGTTTTCGGCAAGTTGGCTTGGTCTAAATGGATTCTTGAACAATCTGAGATTGATTGTTTTGAAGGTTCTTGGGTTGCCTCAATTAAGTTTTGGATCTGGTTTGTGTTGAGTTTTATCGGTTTCAAATCGCTTCAATTGAAATGCATTTTTGACTGATTTGCTTGCTGACATTCAGCACTGAAAGTCTGGTGAAGCAAAAAGTTTAGCGGTTGCTGAAAGGGCGCTTTCTTTGTTGTTGATTCTGTAAGTGGTTT
The DNA here is from genome assembly GCF_029478525.1 of Vibrio sp. 1151_11. Classification (NCBI taxonomy): domain Bacteria; kingdom Pseudomonadati; phylum Pseudomonadota; class Gammaproteobacteria; order Vibrionales; family Vibrionaceae; genus Vibrio; species Vibrio sp. 1151_11. The sequence goes on from NZ_SHMN01000034.1 coordinate 13,488, forward strand.
TCTTCGGCTAAGATCGCTGTGAAGTTTAGGTTTTGGTCAGTATCGTTTTTGTACGTAACTTATTCAAATCTCTTCATTTCTACGGTGGTTTACTTTGAATTCATAGCTAAATTCACATAACAAACAATTCAAGTGGATTCTCAACGCGTGGCAGTTTTACTATGCGTTGAGTAAAGTGTTTTACGGTGCAATGCAGCGGCTTGGCCAGTGCGTTGTTCACCACTTAATTGGGCGTTATGCAACTCAGGTAAATTTAGGGGTTCAATCTTTTTGATTTCTCCGGCTATTCGTTTTGTGTTGTCGGCAAATGAGCATTTTTACCCTCAAATTCGTGGTTAACTCAAGCCGTAAAACAGGCAAGGTTCTTTGTTTGCCTCAATCACTTTTAGCGTTGGCGCGTTGTAAATTCAGCGGGTGAAAAGTGCGGAAAGGGCAAGTTAACCGATCATTTCGCATTTGCTGAAAGTCTTGCTCGGTGAGTTTGTCTCATTCAAAAGCTTGGTTTGTTGCTGAACGGTGGACTTTGTTTTGGCGGCTTATTTATCACGGCTCTGGCTTCGGTTGGTTCTTGAATTACTCAACCATTACAATTGTGGCTTTTGTTCGTGTAAATTAAGTTTATCTCATTGAATTTGCATAACAAACGGCTCAAGAGGGATTGCCAACGCGTGGCGGTTTTAGTGCAAAATTGAAGTTCAGTGTTTACAGTGTGTTTTTTGAGTTCGGCGGTGCGTTGTCAACCCCTTAGCCGGGCGTTATGTGCTTTGCGGCATATGTCACAAACTATGAAACAGATGAGAGTAAAATTCCTCGGAAAATATCTTATAAAATAGGTTTTTCATGAAGTTCAATAGTTTATTTTTCATCGCTTTCTGCTTTGTCTCTAGTTCAGCCATTGCTTCTACCAGTACCTTAGAGTGCGTATATAAAAAGTATGCAGATCCAGAGGGTGTTCATGCGACAAAGAGTGATTTCATTCTTAGATATCTGATTGATCCCGACGCCGACAAAGTTTATGTGCTGGGGAACAATGGTAGTAATGAGGTGGTAAAGGTTCCGGGAAATGATCATGTGTCATTTTTGGAAGCGACTGGGGTAGGTAATCTGATGGTCACTACTATTACAAACACAATGAATACAGTTCACAGTCGAAACACAGTTGGCTTTGGCGGTGACCTGATTCCATCTCAGTACTACGGGAAATGCACAGCCAAGTAATACGCACATAACAAACAATTCAAGTGGATTCTCAACGCGTGGCAGTTTTACTATGCGTCAGGTAAAGTGTTTACGGTGTAATGCAGCGGCTTGGCCAGTGCGTTGTTCACCACTTAATTGGGCGTTATACCGTTTTGACTTACGCGCAGAATATCGTATAGGTTCTAGTTTATAAAAAAACCGTCAGAAGACGGCTTTGGACGTAATTATCGAGGGTTTAAGCACAGCACTTTTTGTACTTTTTTCCGCTTCCACAAATGCACGGTTCATTACGGTTTGGTGTTTTGTCATAGGTAATAGTTTTAGGTTTGTTTAATAGCGTATCAAGCTCAACAGTGTTCTCTGGTTGCTTTGAGTCAATGACAATATCAGCCACTATTGAGTGCTCAGAAAGTAATATTTCTATCTCTGCTTTACGAGCCTCGGTTGGGACGACAACATTGATTGGAGCCTCGTCAGTGCCTGCTTTTACATCACGGTTTACGTTGTAGCCTGAAATGACGTGGTTTTGTCTAGCATCGATTCGACCTTTGAAAAATAGTTTGGACATTTGCAACTCACTGATGGATTGTTGTGGTGTAATTTGGCCGCGATTATACGGCACTATGGCAATTGATAAAGAAGTTCCTACAATGTGCATCGGATCACGGTATAACAAACGGCTCAAGAGGGATTGCCAACGCTTGGCGACTTTAGTGCAAAATTGAAGTTCAGTGTTTACGGTGTGTTTTTTAAGTTTGGCGGTGCGTTGTCAACCCCTTAGCCGGGCGTTATGCAACTCAGATAAATTTAGGGGTTCAATTTTTTTAGATTTCTCCGGCCATTCGTTTTGTGTTGTCGGCAAATGAGCATTTTTACCCTAAAATTCGTAGTTTACTCAAGCCGTAAAACAGGCAAGGTTCTTTGTTTGCCTCAATGAGTTTTGGTGCTGGTTTGTTGTGAATTTAGCGGGCGCAAAGTGTGGAAAGGGCAAGTTAATCGAGCATTTCGCATTTTCTGAAAGTCTTGCTTGTTGAGTTTTCCTGATTCAAAAGCTTGGTTTGTTGTTGAAAGGTGAACTTTGTTTTGGCGGCTTATTTATCGCAGTTCTTGCTTGGGTTGATTCTTGAATCACTCAGCCATTGCAATTGTAGTTTTTGGTCGTGTAAAGTCGATTTATCTTATTGAATTTGCATAACAAACGGCTCAAGAGGGATTGTCAACGCGTGGCGACTTTAGCGCAAAATTGAAGTTCAATGTTTACAGTGTGTTTTTTGAGTTCGGCGGTGCGTTGTCAACCCCTTAGCCGGGCGTTATATGCCATCTAGTTCTGCGTTCTATACCGCATATGAAATAGCATCTTTACTATGTTGAGCGGTCGGCTTGTATTGTCTACAATAGCGCACTTTTTTACATATTTTAGGTTATGAATATGAACGACACTACAGCTAAACCCGCTTTGCCGGATCACCTTGCTGGTAATCCTCGCAGCCCACACTATGTAGCGGAGTGCTTTGAACACCACATTGGCATTCGTCTAAATGGCAAAGAACGTACTGATGTTGAAGAATACTGCATTAGTGAAGGGTGGGTGAAAATTCCGTCACCGAAAGCTAAAGATCGTTTTGGCCAGCCGATGCTGATTAAGTTAAAAGGTGAAGTTGAAGCTTTTTATAAATAAGCTGCATTTTATACCGTCCGCATGCAATGTGTTGATAACTATGTAATTCAATGCATTGCATTCAAGATCTAGCTAGGTTTCTCATCCAAACATATAACAAACGGCTCAAGAGGGATTGCCAACGCGTGGTGACTTTAGTGCAAAATTGAAGTCCAGTGTTTACGGTGTGTTTTTTGAGTTCGGTGGTGCGTTGTCAACCCCTTAGCCGGGCGTTAGGCAAAGTGAGTTTTTATCAGCTAAATCGAGTTTGAATTGAGCGGTAAATTCCATGTTTTCTGGCTTAAGTTAAGCAATAAATAATCATCACATATTTGTTGTTTCTTGATCGCGTTGAGTTGCTTTTCGTTGTGAGTTTAGCGGCAAAATAACCTTCAGCATCCAAACGTCCGCCGAGCATGCTACGCTCGTCACTTTTCTTCCAAACCGCTCAATTTGAGTTTTTTTGGTTTCTTTGCTGTTTTAGCGTTTTGGTTTATAAATTAATCAGTTAGTTGGTTTCAAATTCACAAAAACTCGTTCTTTGGTTTTGAAAATGTCGTTGTCAATCTGTTGGCCTAACAAACGGCTCAAGAGGGATTGCCAACGCGTGGCGACTTTAGTGCAAAATTGCAGTTCAGTGTTTACGGTGTGTTTTTTAAGTTCGGTGGTGCGTTGTCAACCCCTTAGCCGGGCGTTAGGCAAAGTGAGTTTTTATCAGCTAAATCGAGTTGAAATTGAACGGTAAATTCCATGTTCTCATGGCTGAACTTAAGCAATAAATAATCATCACATA
>NZ_SHMN01000035.1:0-16391 GCF_029478525.1 Vibrio sp. 1151_11
TTGGCCTAACAAACGGCTCAAGAGGGATTGCCAACGCGTGGCGGTTTTAGTGCAAAATTGAAGTTTAGTGTTTACAGTGTGTTTTTTGAGTTCGGCGGTGCGTTGCCAACCCCTTAGCCGGGCGTTAGGCAAAGTGAGTGTTTATCAGCTAAATCGAGTTTGAATTGAACGATAAGTTCCATGTTTTGTGGTTTAACTTAAGCCATAAATCGTCATCACATATTTGTTGTTTCTTGATCGCGTTAGGTTGTTTAGCGTTGTGAATTCAGCGGCAAAATAACCTTCAGCATCCAAACGTCCGCCGAGCATGCTACGCTCGTCACTTTTCTTCCAAACCGCTCAATTTAAGTTTTTTGTTTCTTTGCTGATTTAGCATTTTGGTTTATAAATGAATCGGTTAGTTTGTTTCAAGTTCACAAAAAAGCTCGTTCTTTGGTTTTGAAAGTCTCAGTGTCAATTGGTTGGCCTAACAAACGGCTCAAGAGGGATTGCCAACGCGTGGCGGCTTTGGTGCAAAATTGAAGTTCAGCGTTTACAGTGTGTTTTTTGAGTTCGGCGGTGCGTTGTCAACCCCTTAGCCGGGCGTTAAATTTCAAGGAGGTTCGGTGTTCCAAGTTAAGTTTTATGAGACATACTATTTCTGTAATGTTATTCACAACATTTTAAGGGACCAGTTTTCGTATATACGTAGAATTAACGATTTCTACTGTGATGAACAGATATTCTATTTAGCGAGCCCTTTTCAGAAATACTCGGCATTTCATAACTTTATTGAATTTGTCGTAGAAGATATTTATCTGGAAGAAGCATTTGAGGCTGATATTGAAGAGCTTAAAGGAAATACAAGGACTCATAGTGCAGTTCGTCAGCACTATAGCCTCGATAAGTTGCCGATCGAAAGAGCGTTTGATTTTCATGAAATCGAATATCAAAGCTTTGCTTCTCACCTGATAAGTGATGGAAAGTCACTATCAAGCTTCGATATAAATGATCTCGATAACTATATGGAAGAAATTCGTCTTAGTCAGTCGTATGAATATCTAATTAGGCAAACGGTTAAAGAAATATTCCATGTTCTTTTTCAAAATCGTCAGTTAATGCTTAACTTCAATGAAATGTTAGCGAGTGGGCTAGAGTTAAGTATGGACGAACCTATCGCAGAAGAAGCCGAAATATGGTTCTCCAAGCCAGGAGTAATTAAGCGGAAATCAATTCCTAAATGGGTTCAAAGGGCAGTATATTTCAGAGATAGAGGTCGTTGTGTTCTATGCGACAAAGACCTTTCCGGCACTGTAAATTTAGAAAATCATACAAACTATGATCATATAGTCCCTCTAGCAAAACATGGGTTTAACGATGTGTCTAACATTCAATTGTTGTGTCGAGAGTGTAATCAGCGTAAAAAAGATGGGCATGCTATAACTTCAAACCAATACCAGTCATGGTACTCATACGATGAAATTTAACAAACAATTCAAGTGGATTCTCAACGCGTGGCAGTTTTACTATGCGTCAGGTAAAGTGTTTACGGTGTTATGCAGCGGCTTGGTCAGTGCGTTGTTCACCACTTAATTGGGCGTTATGTCTACGGTTTGACCCCTGCGTAAATCATCTACTGTTGAAATAGGCTAAGTCCCAGTATAATTCTGAAATATCAATAGATTAGATTGAGGTTTGAAATGAGTTTACCGAATTGGACAAGTGATGTGCTTCAAGGCATGTGCTATTGGGTTGGTCATCGCTATAGTTACTATTTTGATTACCCGTTAGGGGAATCTGCTCTAGTTGGTGAGCTGTGTAATTTATTAGTTTCAAAAATTCCTTCCGATCAAAAATTGCTGAGTGAAGTTTTGCGTAAGAACTTGGGCGTGACAACTGCGGGCACTACTCGGTGTGATTTAGTTGTTGTAAATGCTACAGCCGGTACGCGAGATGCAGATGTTAGCAATGATGTGGTATCAGCTATCGAGATCAAACGTTCTAGCGCAGGTGATAGCAAGTTTGAAGAAGATTTGTTTAGGCAGCATGAGTTTCTGACTGCCCAGAAAGGGCTGGGAAACAATCAGACCCAAGCTTTCTTAATCGTTGTAAGCCAAAGAGATCGACCTACGACCTTTGTTACAGAAAATGGATGTGCTAAGAAAGGTGAAAAAACGTGTATTTATGACGATGGTAGCCAAAAACACACTGTCAAATACCATGTCCGTAGAGTGTGTAAAGCAACGAGTTCATTTGGTGAAAATGCTCCAGAAAACGCTTATTACGCAGTTATGATTGAAGTTGTACTGTAGACATAACAGGGCGTTTAAGAGGGATTCTCAACGCTTGGCATTTTTAGTTTGATTCAGTTTTAGTGTTTACGGCACAATGGTTTAGGCTAGGTGGTGGCGTTGTTCACCCCTTAACGCGGCGTTATGTAAAGCGGGTAAAATTGGTATTATTCTGTTTTTGCGATCTCTTAAGCCATCGTTCCGTATCGTCGGCAAAATTCGTTTTTTCTGTCCCGATTCTTTGCCCAATTTAGCCGTAAAACATGCCAAGATTTGTGAGTTACCTCATTTAGTTTCAGGGTTGGTTCGTGGTTGGTTGTGCAGGCTCAAAGTGTGGAAAGGGCAAGGTTAACGATAGTCAATCTTTGTTGATGGTTTTTTTTGTTAAATTTCATTGGCTTAACGGCATTTTTAGTCGCTGATAATCAGTATCCACCGTTTGTTGCGGCTTGGTTTGTAACATTGCTGACTTCGCAAATTCGTGAACACTGTTGGGTTCTTTTGTTTTGGATAATTCTTCGGTCGTACAGGCTTAGTTTTTCATGGTAACTTTGGCTTATGTGACTGAATTTACATAACAAAGCATTTAAGACGGATTCGCAACGCTTGGCGGTTTTAGTGTAAATTCAGTTTTTGCGTTTTAAGTGGTTTGTCGAAGCATTGGTGTTTAGCGTCGCTCACCACTTAATGCGGCGTTATGAGTAATTTAAGGATAGTGACAGACAGATGGAACGGAAAAGGCGAGTTGAGTGGTTAAAGATTCGAAAGAAAGGCTTTTTCAGGCACTTTTTAGGATATGGCTTAGGGTTTTGTATTCCAGTTATTTTCGGTAGTGCATTTGTTCGAAACGATTTTTATCTAGATTTATCTCCAATTGTGTCGTACCGAGTTTATTTAATGACGTTATTTGGAGCTGTGTTTTTTGCTGGTTGGGACTGGTTTTTCAAAAGTAGAGAGTACAAAAAATACAAAGAAAATCTATCGCGGAAAAATTACTCATAACAAACGGCTCAAGAGGGATTGCCAACGCTTGGCGGTTTTAGTGCAAAATTGAAGTTCAGTGTTTACAGTGTGTTTTTTGAGTTCGGCTATGCGTTGTCAACCCCTTAGCCGGGCGTTATGCAACTCAGGTAAATTTAGGGGTTCAATCTTTGGGGATTTCTCCGGCCATTCGTTTTGTGTTGTCGGCAAATGAGCACTTTTACCCTCAAATCCGTGGTTCACTCAAGCCGTAAAACAGCTAAGGTTCTTTGCTTGCCTCAATCAGTTTTAGCGCGGGCGCGTTGTGAATCTTGCGGGCGCAAAGTGTGGAAAGGGCAAGTTTATCGAGTATTTTTTACTTGCTGAAGTTTTCGCTCGTTGAGTTTGTCTGATTCAAAAGCTTGGTTTGTTGTTGAAAGGTGGGCTTTGTTTTGGCGGCTTATTTATCACGGCTCTGGCTTGGGTTGGTTCTTGAATCACTCAACCATTGCAATTGTGGCTTTTGGTCGTGTAAAGTCGGTTTATCTCATTGAATTTGCATAACAAGCGGTTAAAGAGGGACTGCCAACGCGTGGCGGTTTTTGTTCAAATCGGCCTTTGTGATTACGGTTGTTATTTTGAGTTCAGTGTTTTGCGTTGTCAGCCCCTTAACCGGGCGTTATGCTTAATCACGCAAAATCAGTGGGTTATGGTTCTTCTTTGTTCCTTTGGCTTTTCAGTTTTGAGTTTGTCGGCAAGTTGGCTTCAGTGGGCGCTATTTTCCGGACACTTTTTCTTTGGCGCTGGAAATTCAGAGAAATACCTCAATCAATTTTCGGGTAAGCGCGGGGTTAGGGCGGTTGGCGCAATCAGCAAATTGAACTTAGGTTTTTAAGTTTTAGCAGCCAAATTTCAAAGTCTGATTTTCAAAATCATGAGTCATTTCAGTTTTTTAGGTTTTGGCTTTTGCTTGTGAATCAAGGTCGAGTTAATCTTGGTTTTATCAAAACGTAAGTCATTGAAGCTTAAGCATAACAAAGCGTTCAAGTGGGATTTGGCACGCGTGGCATTTTCAGTTTGCGTTAGGTTTGGTGGTTACGGCATTGTGCGGTAACTTGTGTATTGCGTGCCTGCCCCCCTTAACGCGGCGTTATGCAACTCAGGTAAATTTAGGGTTTCAATCTTTTGGATTTCTCCGGCCATTCGTTTTGTATTGTCGGCAAATGAGCATTTTTATCCTCAAATTCGTGGTTCACTCAAACCGTAAAACAGGCAAGATTCTTTGTTTGCCTCAATCAGTTTTAGCGCTGGCGCGTTGTGAATTTAGCGGGTGCAAAGTGTGGAAAGGACAAGGTTATCGAGCGTTTTGTACTTGCTGAAGTTTTCGCTCGTTGAGTTTTCCTGACACAAAAGCTTGGTTTGTTGCTGAAAGGTGGACTTTGTTTTGGCGGCTCATTTATCACAGTTCTTGCTTGGGTTGATTCTTGAATCTCTCAACCATTGCAATTGTGGCTTTTGGTCGTGTAAATTCTGTTTATCTCATTGAATTTGCATAACAAACGGCTCAAGAGGGATTGCCAACGCTTGGCGGTTTTAGTGCAAAATTGAAGTTCAGTGTTTACAGTGTGTTTTTTGAGTTCGGCGGTGCGTTGTCAACCCCTTAGCCGGGCGTTAGGCAAAGTGAGTTTCTATTAGCTAAATCGAGTTTGAATTGAACGGTAAATCCCATGCTTTGTGGCTTAATTTAAGCAATAAATAATCATCACATATTTGTTGTTTCTTGATCGCGTTGGGTTGTTTAGCGCTGTGGGTTTAGCGGCAAAATAACCTTCAGCATCCAAACGTCCGCCGAGCATGCTACGCTCGTCACTTTTCTTCCAAATCGCTCAATTTTAGTTTTTTGTTTCTTTGCTGATTCAGAATTTTGGTTTATAAATGAATCGGTTAGTTGGTTTCAAGTTTACAAAAAAAAGCTCGTTCTTTGGTTGTGAAAGTATCATTGTCAATCGGTTGGCCTAACAAACGGCTCAAGAGGGATTGCCAACGCTTGGCGGTTTTAGTGCAAAATTGAAGTTCAGTGTTTACAGTGTGTTTTTTGAGTTCGGTGGTGCGTTGTCAACCCCTTAGCCGGGCGTTAGGCTCCCTAAATAAAGTTCTTTACGGCTAATCCAATAATCGATGTAATCGCTACTGAAAGTAATGAACCTAATAGAACGTATTCTGTTAGTTTATGATCTTTTGCGTTGTTTAATTCGCCAAATCTGAATATCGACTTAGCAGCTAATACGAATCCAATGACTGAAAATTGCCCAGTTATAGTGAAAGTTAAAATTAACGTTCGTTCTAAATATCCGATAATAGCCCCTCCGGAAATCAAGCCTTTATTTTCCTCATTCGTATCTGGCGTATATTTAGATAAAATAGAACAAATTATAATCGAAGTGGGTTTAAAAATTACAGTATAAGCAAGTGCAATTGCTAGAGTGCTTTTAGTAATAACAATATCCTTCATTACTGATAAAGGCAGCTCTAATTGAGATATATGTAAAGCGACAGCAGCCAAGACTACTATGTGTAGTATTTGATCAAGAATGAAGTAACGTAAGTCTTTTCCTAAGTATGTCTTCGCAAGATCGATTAGACAGTGAGAAACTCCAATAATAATTAACATACAGCTAATAGAACGCCAATCTGTTGTGATAAATAATACTGGGATGCAGGAAACTAAAGCGTGTATTGCTGAATGAATATATAGCTTGTGAGATTTTGTTTTATTATCATTTTTGTCTTGAACCCATGATTCAGGTTGAAAATAGAAGTCAACCATCACATGTAAAATGACAAGAAATAGGAACAAAATGAAGAATGTATTCAAAGGAAAAACTCCCTTACTTTTTGCGAGAATAATTGAGTATATTCAGATATTAAATTTAGGTTTGCTGAATTTATTGAGCGGTTCACTGATACTCTATTCACGCCCAATAACTCCGCTATTTCTTTCTGTGTAAGGGAGTGTTGATTTTTAAGGACAATATATGTTATCGCGCATTGGCGTTCTGTCATCTCTGATACCTGGTTATCTAAGTATTTAGTTAATAGATCAAAATGTTCATTGAACGGTTGCACTAGGGTCGACACTTTCAATGTGTCTGTGGTCATCTTGTCTAGTGCTCTTCCTGATAAAGTGAAAGCATCACCTGTTGAACTACCTATTGTATGTCGTATAGATACATCATGTCCTATAGCAAGACTTATTCTACAATCATAATTACTATTTCTACTTTTTAAGCTAGTCCTCAGTAATAGTGCATATGTGGCTGCATTTTCGATATCTTGGACTAGAACTTGAAAAGAATCGCCTCTAGTAACTTCGAACTTGTTGTTTGGATTTAGAGAACGAATCAATGATAGCTGATTATACAAAGTATAGAGTAGGTCTTCATACATACTGTGCTCTAGTTCAGTAGAGCGTACAATGTCTCCACTTATTACTGCTATAGGTCTGACTCGTTCTTCTTGTTCTATTTCTTCCATATCTAAACTCTCATATGCATAAGTAGTGCTGTATTGCTACTTAGCTTCAATGGTAACGTGTTTGTGTTACTTTTTCTAGTGGTAACGTGTTTGTGTTACTTTTGCTGGTGGTAACGTGTTCGTGTTACTTTTTCTGGTGGTAACGTGTTTGTGTTACTTTTACTAGTGGTAACGTGTTTGTGTTACTTTTACTAGTGGTAACGTGTTTGTGTTACTTTTACTAGTGGTAACGTGTTTGTGTTACTTCTTCTAGTAGTAACGTGTTTGAGTCACCTTCTTTAGCAGTTTCATTTTGTTGGTAACTATCTAGTTGAATCTCTAGTTGCTGTAATGTTCAGTTTCTTCAAAGGGAGGTGTATAACATTTAGTGGCAACCGAAAGCCTAACAAACGCTTCAAGAGGGACAGCCAACGCGTGGCATTTTTACTATGCGTTGGTTTTTGTGATTACGGCGTTATGCGGTAAGTTGGTAGCAGCGTTGTCTGCCCCTTAAGCGGGCGTTATGCAACTCAGATAAATTTAGGGCTCAATCTTTTGGGATTTCTCCGGCCATTTGTTTTGTATTGTCGGCAAATGAGCACTTTCACCCTCAAATTCGTGGTGAATTCAAGCCGTAAAACAGGCAAAGTTCTTTGTTTGCCTCAATCAGTTTTAGCGCTGGCGCGTTGTAAATTCAGTGGGCGCAAAGTGTGGAAAGGGCAAGTTTATCGAGCATTTTGCACTTGCTGAAGGTTTCGCTCGTTAAGTTTTCCTGATTCAAAAGCTTGGTTTGTTGCTGAAAGGTGGACTTTGTTTTGGCGGCTCATTTATCACAGTTCTTGCTTGGGTTGATTCTTGAATCACTCAACCATTGCAATGGTGGCTTTTGATCGAGTAAAGTCAGTTTATCTTATTGAATTTGCATAACAAACGGCTCAAGAGGGATTGCCAACGCTTGGCGGTTTTAGTGCAAAATTGAAGTTCAGTGTTTAAGTGTGTTTTTTAAGTCCGGCGGTGCGTTGTCAACCCCTTAGCCGGGCGTTAGGCAAAGTGAGTTTTTATCAGCTAAATCGAGTTGGAGTTGAACGGTAAATTCCATGTTTTCTGGCTTAAGTTAAGCAATAAATAGTCATCACATATTTGTTGTTTCTTGATCGCGTTGGGTTGCTTTTCGTTGTGAATTTAGCGGCAAAATAACCTTCAGCATCCAAACGTCCGCCGAGCATGCTACGCTCGTCACTTTTCTTCCAAACCGCTCAATTTGAGTTTTTTTGTTTCTTTGCTGATTTGGCATTTTGGTTTATAAATGAATCGGTTAGTTTGTTTTAAGTTTATAAAAAAGTTCGTTCTTTAGTTTTGAAAGTGTCGGTGTCAATCGGTTGGCCTAACAAACGGCTCAAGAGGGATTGCCAACGCTTGGCGACTTTAGTACAAAATTGAAGTTCAGTGTTTAAGTGTGTTTTTTGAGTTCGGTGGTGCGTTGTCAACCCCTTAGCCGGGCGTTAGGCAAAGTGAGTTTTTATTAGCTAAATCGAGTTGGAATTGAACGGTAAATTCAATGTTTTCTGGCTTAAGTTAAGCGATAAATAGTCATCACATATTTGTTGTTTCTTGATCGCGTTGGGTTGTTTGTCATTGTGAATTTAGCGGCAAAATAACCTTCAGCATCCAAACGTCCGCGGAGAATGCTACGCTCGTCACTTTTCTTCCAAATCGTTAAATTTGAGTTTTTTGGTTTCTTTGCTGATTTGAGATTTTGGTTTATAAATTAATCGCTTAGTTGGTTTTCAGTTTTCAAACAAGCCTTGTTCTTGAGTTTCTAAAGTATCGTTGTCAATCTATTGGCCTAACAAACGGCTCAAGAGGGATTGCCAACGCTTGGCGACTTTAGTGCAAAATTGAAGTTCAGTGTTTGCAGTGTGTTTTTTAAGTTCGGCGGTGCGTTGTCAACCCCTTAGCCGGGCGTTAGCCAAAAGTAATTTAAATTTATAGGAAGAGAAAAGTATGGACGATAGTAGTGTTTTAACTTGTGGGATTGTCATGCCTATATCTGGTATTGATGGTTGTACAGAATCTCATTGGTCTGAAGTGCTTGAAATATTGACTGACGCGATTGAGGATGCGGGCTTTGATGGCAATTTGGTTAGTAATGCTGATGATGTTGGTATTATTCATAAGCGGATTATTCAAAATTTGTACGATAACCCTATAGTTGTCTGTGATGTCAGCTGTAAAAACCCAAACGTTATGTTTGAGTTGGGTTTGCGATTAGCATTTGATAAACCAACAATTATTGTAAAAGATGATAAAACTACTTATTCATTTGATACATCTGCTATCGAGCATTTAGAATACCCAAGAGATTTGAGGTTTAGCCAAGTAGTTGATTTTAAGAAAAAGTTATCAGAAAAAATCAAAGCAACTTACAAAAAAGCAACGACAGATCCTGACTACACCACATTCCTAAAACATTTTGGTGAATTTAAAGTAGCTAAATTGGATAAAAAAGAAGTATCTGGGCAAGAATATATTCTTGATGAACTGAGAAATCTTCGTAGGTCTATGGCAAGTATTGAGCGTACAAGTCTATCTAAAAGGCCCGGTCGGTCAAATAGTGAAATTGATATTTGCTTGGGGCATGGAGATGGTAGTGATGTAAAAGAGAAATTTGCACTACTTATGTCTCACCCATCCGTGCGAAATGTTGGAGTTAGAGAATTGGAACCTGATCATTTTCACTTAACAGCTGATGTTAGTCCTAGTTTCTCAATTGATGAGGTACGCTCAGAGTTAGAGCAGTTGGTTGGAGGTAGGCATCGTAGGAAAGTAAACAGAAAATCAATAAGCAACGGTGAGGTTAATTTAGGCTAACAAACAGTTCAAGAGGGATTCAGCACGCGTGGCATTTTTGGTATGCGGTGGTTTCAGTGTTGAAGTGCCATGCGGTAACATTGGTATTGCGTGCTTCACCCCTTAACTGGGCGTTAGGCAAAGTGAGTTTTTATCAGCTAAATCGAGTTGGAGTTGAACGGTAAATTCCATGTTTTCTGGCTTAAGTTAAGCAATAAATAGTCATCACATATTTGTTGTTTCTTGATCGCGTTGGGTTGTTTGTCGTTGTGAATTTAGCGGCAAAATAACCTTCAGCATCCAAACGTCCGCCGAGCATGCTACGCTCGTCACTTTTCTTCCAAATCGCTCAATTTTAGTTTTTGGGTTTCTTTGCTGATTTAGCGTTTTGGTTTATAAATGAATGGTTTAATTTGCTTCAAATTTACAAAAAAGCTCGTTCTTTGGTTTTGAAAATGTCGTTGCCAATCGGTTGGCCTAACAAACGGCTCAAGAGGGATTGCCAACGCGTGGCGACTTTAGTGCAAAATTGAAGTTCAGTATTTACAGTGTGTTTTTTAAGTTCGGTGGTGCGTTGTCAACCCCTTAGCCGGGCGTTAGGCATTTCTTGTGACTTATATTCATGTTAATCAAAAGGTTATAGTGTAATATCAGCCCCAATTTATTTATTTTGAGTGAGTAATAATGAATTTTTATGCGTTGCGCGTTTCACTAGTAGCAGCAGAACCACAACTATTTATTCATAAGAATATGTCTGAGGACATATATGCATTTGAGGATGCACTTTTTTATGCAGTTAACCATCCGCCAGAAAATGAAAGTGGAGAAATTACTTACTCAATAAAAATATTAATTGAAGGTAAAGATAGCGGTGTTATGGGAGGGGTGGTTGCAAAAGCAAAAAGTATTAATGGACATGATTCTGAATTTAATGCGTATAGCGTTGATGATTATCCACCGATGGTATGGTTATGGGATAGGAAGCAACAAGTTATTTTGTTAGAAAAAAAGACTAGTGTGTTTGCTACTCCTACAGCGGCATGTAAAGCATTTATGTCTATCGCTAATAATATAGAGTTGGTCGAGATTGGCCTAAGAGTTGATATTGAGCCTGTGCTAAATGAAGATAATCAAAATTTTTGGGAAGAGTATGATAAATTTGACTATGTTGAGTCTGTTGCTTTTGAGCTTGTTCCGCCAAATCTTTTTGGTAATACAGAAAAAGAAATGAAAAAAGCTCTTTCTGATACAGCCGAAGTTACCAATGCTAATAAAATAACAACTGTATTTGAAAATAAAGACTCTAAATTAAATTTAAAAAGTGATGGCTTTTTAAATAATATGATAAATTGGTGTAGAAAAGGTGGTGGGAATTGGTTACTGAAGGGGCGCTTGTCTGGGCACCGTAAGCAAGTCTCTCAGGTTAAGAGTGAAAAGACTGCAAAGATAGTTGTAATGGAAGGCAAGGGTATTACAGAACTTCAGCTTAATAATTATGGGGTCGAAGATTTGATTCAAATTGTTGAGTTATATAGACCTCAATATGACTATAATGAAAAATTAGATGATTAAATCAACTTTCATTCTTTTATCTATATTTTTCCTGTCGTTGAGTGTTTCATCTGGTGATAAGGAGGCATATAGTATTATTGAGGTTAATACGCCAGGAATATTAGGCGCATTGTTAGGCGGAATAATGGCTGGAATCGCTATTATTCTAAGTGTAATTATGGCAATGTCTAGTAATTCAAATTTCAAAGTTAACTTTATAAAATTCAATGGATTAGTAAGGAGTCTAAAGATTGATGTGTCAATTCTGGTTTTTATTTTAGTTCTCTCATTATTTCTGCCATACTTTAGAGTTGCTGGTATACCTTTAATTAACTATCCTGTTCATGCTCTTATTCCTAGTCGGGATGTTTTTTATACTGCGCTTGAAATTACATCAATAATAGTTGCTGCATCAATAATTATCGAAGTGTTTAGGGTTATGTTAACATTAGTGTCTCATTTTCTATCCTTTATTAACTGTTCATCTGACAACTCGGATACAAATGCCTAACAAACGCTTCAAGAGGGACAGCCAACGCGCGGCATTTTTACTATGCGTTGGTTTTTGTGATTACGGTGTTGTGCGGTAAGTTGGTAGTAGCGTTGTCTGCCCCTTAAGCGGGCGTTAGGCAAAGTGAGTTTTTATCAGCTAAATCGAGTTGGAATTGAACGGTAAATTCTATGTTTTCTGGCTTAAATTAAGCAATAAATCGTCATCACATATTTGTTGTTTCTTGATCGCGTTGGGTTGCTTTTCGTTGTGAATTTAGCGGCAAAATAACCTTCAGCATCCAAACGTCCGCCGAGCATGCTACGCTCGTCACTTTTCTTCCAAATCGCTAAATTTGAGTTTTTTGGTTTCTTTGCCGATTTGAGATTTTGGTTTATAAATGAATCGGTTAGTTTGTTTCAAGTTTACAAAAAAACTCGTTCTTTGGTTGTGAAAGTGTCGGTGTCAATTGGTTGGCCTAACAAACGGCTCAAGAGGGATTGCCAACGCTTGGCGGCTTTAGTACAAAATTGAAGTTCAGGGTTTACGGTGTGTTTTTTGAGTCTGGCAGTGCGTTGTCAACCCCTTAGCCGGGCGTTAGGCATAAGGAAATTATGGAACTCATTCAGCTAAATGAGAGTGAGCTAAAAATGTTGCGTGATGGTCAATCTGAGCTCAAGTATATAATTGACGGAATTCCACCAAATCATGTTTTAGAACGCTCTCTTAATCATTATCGTGATTCAATTTGTGAAGTTTGGTCTTTACCATACTTTATAAAGTCAAATGACCAGCTAATTGGTAGTTGTGGATTCAAGAACCCACCGTTCAACTGTCGAGTTGAAATCGGTTACAACGTAGCTTTTGGGGTTCAAGGCAAAGGTATTGCAACATTTGCAGTTAACAAACTTTGCCAAATTGCGTTTGAATCTGGTTTAGTCAAAGTTGTCTTTGCATTAATCTCTTCTGAAAATTCGGCGTCACTCAATGTTGTTCGCAAAAATGGATTTATTTATAAAAATATTGCTGTGGATAGTGATGGCGAATCATTAGAATGCTGGGAATTAAGCAATAATATCAATGCGTTGGGAAATGCCTAACAAACGCTTCAAGAGGGACTTCCAACGCGTGGCATTTTTATTATGCGTTGGTTTTTGTGTTTACGGTGTTATGCGGAAACTTGGTAGTAGCGTTGTCAGCCCCTTAAGCGGGCGTTATGTGTTGGATGAGTTTTTAGGGTTAACTCTACGATTTCATTGAAAATTCGTTCCGTTTTTTCGGCAAGTTGGCTTGGTAGAAATGGATCCTTGGACAACCTGAGATTAATCGTTTTCAAGGTTCTTTGGTTGCCTCAATTGAGTTTTGGATCTGGTTTGTGTTGGGTTTTGGTGGTTTCAAATCGCTTCAATTGAAATGTCTTTTTGACTGATTTGCTTGCTGACATTCAGCTCTGGAAGTTTGGTAAAGCAAAAAATTTAGCGGTTGCTGAAAGGGCGCTTTCTTTGTTGTTGATTCTGCAAGTGGCTCTCTTTGGCTAAGATCGCTGTGAAATTTAGGTTTTGGTCAGCATCGCTTTTGTACGTAAATTATTCAAATATCTAAATTTCTACGGTGATTTACTTTGAATTCACGGTAAAATTCACATAACAAACAATTCAAGTGGATTCTCAACGCGTGGCAGTTTTACTATGCGTCAGGCAAAGTGTTTACGGTGTAATGCAGCGGCTTGACCAGTGCGTTGTTCACCACTTAATTGGGCGTTAGGCAATGTGAGTTTTTATCAGCTAAAACGAGTTGAAATTGAGTGGTAAATTCCATGTTCTCATGGCTGAACTTAAGCAATAAATAGTCATCACATATTTGTTGTTTCTTGATTGCGTTGGGTTGGTTATCGCTGTGAATTCATCGGCAAAATAACCTTCAGCATCCAAACGTCCGCCGAGCATGCTACGCTCGTCACCTTTCTTCCAAATCGTTCAATTTGAGTTTTTTTGTTTCTTTGCTGATTTAGCATTTTGGTTTATAAATGAATCGGTTAGTTTGTTTCAAGTTTACAAAAAAGCTCGTTCTTTGGTTTTGAAAGTATCGTTGTCAATCGGTTGGCCTAACAAACGGCTCAAGAGGGATTGCCAACGCGTGGCGGCTTTAGTTCAAAATTGAAGTTCAGTGTTTACAGTGTGTTTTTTGAGTTCGGCTATGCGTTGTCAACCCCTTAGCCGGGCGTTAGGCAAAGTGAGTTTTTATCAGCTAAATCGAGTTGAAATTGAACAGTAAATTCCATGTTTTGTGGCTTAAGTTAAGCAATAAATAATCATCACATATTTGTTGTTTCGTGATCGCGTTGGGTTGCTTTTCGTTGTGAGTTTAGCGGCAAAATAACCTTCAGCATCCAAACGTCCGCCGAGCATGCTACGCTCGTCACTTTTCTTCCAAATCGCTCAATTTGAGTTTTTTTGTTTCTTTTCTGATTGGGCATTTGGGTTTATAAATGAACGGTTTAGTTTGCTTAAACTTTACAAAAAGACTTGTTCTTGGGTTTTGAAAGCATTGTTGTCAATTGATTGGCCTAACAAACGGCTCAAGAGGGATTGCCAACGCGTGGCGGCTTTAGTGCAAAATTGAAGTTCAGTGTTTACGGTGTGTTTTTTTGAGTTCGGCGGTGCGTTGTCAACCCCTTAGCCGGGCGTTAGGCTAATAGGGAATAACTTTAGATTATGAATAAGATTGAAGGTTCGATAGTTAATGATCGTTACTTAGAGTCAATTGCTATTACTTTATATAACGAGGCAAAAACGGAACAAGATGGTTACCGCTTCAAAAAGTTAATTCCTGCTATGTCATTTTACTGTTTTGCCATGGAATCTAAGCTAAATACATTCGGCAAAGAAGTTTTTACGAAAAAATCGGAATTTAAAAGTTTTGGCAACGCCACAATACAAACAAAGTTTGATTGGCTCTTATCTCGTTTAAAAGTTGATGCCGATGATTTAGTTGATCCTCACCGTCAAACGGTTGCTAATATGGTCACATTCCGCAACGCAGTTGTTCATTCTAAAAATATTGATTTTCAAGAAGAGCGAGAGTTAATAGGTCTTGAGCAGTTTGGAGACAGATTTGTTCGACCGCCTTCGCATGAAAAAGACTTCATGGCGCTACGATCTCTTGAAAATTGCGAAAAGTTTAAACAAGCTTTTGAATTCTTAGACCACGTTTGGTTTGTACAGTCTCCAAAATTCTTTGGTTCCAAAGACTTTTTGCGAGGCAATGGCATTAGTAAAGCGAAAGTCGTTGACAGAAATTAGCCTAACAAACGCTTCAAGAGGGACAGCCAACGCGCGGCATTTTTACCATGCGTTGGTTTTTGTGATTACGACGTTATGCCGGAAGTTTGTTGTGGCGTTGTCTGCCCCTTAAGCGGGCGTTATGTTTTTGAGTTTACAAAAGGAGATTTGTAGTGAAGGTTTATGGAGATATCCAATCTGGAAACTGTTACAAGGTCAAGCTGTTGCTTGCCTTCTTAGGCATTGAACATGAATGGCATCACGTCAATATTTTAAAAGGTGACACAAAAACAGCCGAGTTTTTATCCATTAACCCAAACGGAAAAATACCCGCAGTTGTTTTGGATGATGGTCGTTGTTTGTCAGAGTCGAACGCAATTCTTGGCTATTTTGCAGATGGCACAGCGTTAATTCCTAGTGACCAATATGAAAAGGCTAAAATGTACGAATGGTTGTTCTTTGAACAATACAGTCATGAGCCATTTATCGCCGTGGCTCGTTTTATCCAAAAATATCAAGGTATGCCAGAGTCAAGGTTAGAGGAATATCGTGCCTTACAACCTGGAGGTAATAAAGCCTTATCAATAATGGAAAGTCGCTTAACTCAAACGGATTATCTTGCTGGTAAGCAACTCACTATCGCTGATATTGCACTGTACGCTTATACGCATGTTGCAGATGAAGGTGGTTTTAACTTATCCGATTACCCCAATATTCAAGCGTGGTGCAAAAGACTCCAAGAGCAAGCAGGCTACGTTGGTATGACGGAAACAAACACATAACAAACGCTTCAAGAGGGACAGCCAACGCGCGGCATTTTTATTGTGCGTTGGTTTTTGTGATTACGGTGTTATGCGGAAGCTTGGTAGTAGCGTTGGCTGCCCCTTAAGCGGGCGTTAGGTGTTCTCAGCTACATGAACCAAAAATTGAGGCTGAACGTAAAACCAGTTTTCAAAAATTTGGTTATTTGAGATGGAACTGAACACGGCAATCGAGTCAAGAATTATAGAAATGGCATGGGAAGACCGCACCCCATTCGAAGCAATCAAGCATCAATTTGGTTTGAATGAAGCTGAAGTGATTAGGTTTATGCGTAGTCGACTCAAACCTAGTAGTTTTAAATTGTGGCGTGGTCGCGTTTCGGGTCGTAACACAAAACATGCGAAGTTACGCAGCTCAGAAATCAGTCGAGGCTACTGTCCAACTCAATACAAACATCGCTAATTAGCACACACCTAACAAACGCTTCAAGAGGGACAGCCAACGCATGGCATTTTTACTATGCGTTGGTTTTCGTGACTACGGAGTTATGCGGAAAGTCAGTAGTAGCGTTGTCTGCCCCTTAAGCGGGCGTTAGCCTTATTCAAAAGGAGATTCTATGAAATCAGCAGTTCTTGTTATTGATGTGCAGAATATTTTGTTTGACCCAACACCTCAACCGTTTGAAAGAAATGAGGTTTTAACTCGCATCAATAA
>NZ_SHMN01000036.1:0-15877 GCF_029478525.1 Vibrio sp. 1151_11
ACCTTTCGTTCTCAGTGAGGTGCGTGTATTTCATGTTTTTTACTTCTTGGCGGGAGCAAACTTCATGATTATCGCATCTCACTGTTTTTATGTTCAGAGGTGTCGCACTTCGTACTTGAATCCAAGAAGCCTAACAATCTGTTTAAGAGTGATTCGCAACGCGTGGCATTTTTACTATGCGTTGGTTTTAGTGTTTAAGGTGCTATGCGGCGGCTTCGGTATTGCGTTGCTCACACCTTAACAGGGCGTTATGAGTAAATTGGTATTGGAGTCCAAATTTAATGTCAGAAAAAGAAAAAATGTTAGCAGGTAAGCTTTATGATCCAAGTGATGAAGACTTATTAAAGCTAAGATTGAACGCTAGATTGTTAACTGAAAAGTTGAATACAACCTCTGTTGAGTTTCAACAAAAGCGTGTTGAAATAATTAAGCATTTGTTCGGCACAACAGGTGACAATATTCACATTGAATCTTCTTTCAATTGTGACTATGGCTCTAACATTCATGTTGGTGATAATTTCTATGCTAATTTCGGCTGCGTGATTTTGGATGTTGCGGAAGTAAAATTTGGTAAGAACTGTTTACTTGCACCTCAAGTTGGAATTTATACTGCAACACATCCCTTAGACCCAACCGAGAGGAACAGTGGTTTAGAGTTAGCAAAGCCAATAACCATTGGTGACAATTGTTGGATAGGTGGTAATGCGGTTATCAATCCTGGTGTGACCCTTGGGAATAATGTGGTGGTAGCCTCTGGTGCAGTGGTAACGAAGAGTTTTGGAGACAATGTCGTAATTGGTGGTAACCCAGCGAAAGTGTTAAAAGAAATCAGCGCTAAGCCATAATTTACTCATAACAAACGCTTCAAGAGGGACAGCCAACGCGTGGCATTTTTATTATGCGTTGGTTTTAGTGATTACGGTGTTATGCGGTAAGTTGGCAGTAGCGTTGTCTGCCCCTTAAGCGGGCGTTATAGGGCAGAGTTAGCATAAGGTATAAATAGTGAATTTTTTTAAATATTACAGTGCTGGTAAAGATGCGTCAGTTGAATCGATACTCGCTCCACTTAAGTATCATGCTTTAAGGTACGTTTCTGCTGATCAATTCAATGACCCTTATGATAGTAAGATTTTTTTTGAAACGCTTGATGGCAAGCGAGAAGATGCATTTTCAGATGTGATTAATAAACACCTAAGAATTGCATCTATGAGTAGAAATCCAAGTTCACCGATTATGTGGTCACATTATGCTAGTCATCATGCAGGTTATATTTTGGAGTATGAGTTAGATAGTCAGTTTCCATATCAGAAAGTTGAGTATGAAAAACTAAAACCATTTTATTATTCAACTCAGGAAATGAAGTCAATTATTCTCAGTAAATACCCTGACATATCTGACTCTGAAGTGGAAGTTATGATGAAAAAGGAACTACTAGAAAATGAAAAGTTCATGAAAAATCTATGGGCTGCAATCATGACAAAGCATAATGATTGGGTATACGAGGATGAGTATCGTTTCATAGATGTCAATCCAAGTGGAATAAAAGACGCGCACATAGACAAGCCTCTTGAAACTAAGCGCATACGTTCAATTATATTAGGTTACCGTTTTGACCATGAGAAATTAGATGATGAACTCAGGTCAATTATTAACTCTACATATGAAAGTTTGGTTGTTTATAAAGCAGAACCGAGTATGGAAGAGTATTCTATGAATATAAGAGCATATTCATTGTAGTAAAGCCCTATAACAAACAATTTAAGAGTGATTCAGCACGCTTGGCATTTTTGGTTTGGGTTGAGTTCAGTGTTTACGGTGGTCAAATTAAGTGTCGTGGTTGCGTGCTTCACACCTTAATTGGGCGTTATGTGTTGGATGAGTTTTTGAGGTTAATGCTACGATTTCATTGAGGATTCGTTCTGTGCTTTCGGCAAGTTGGCTTAGTCGAAATGAGTTCGTGAAAGAGCTTCAATTGGTCACGTCCAAGTCTCTTGGGTTGCCTCAATTAAGTTTTGGATCTGGTTTGTGTTGAATTTCGTCAGTTTCAAATCGCTTTAATTGAAATGTCTTTTTGACTGATTCATTTGCTGACATTCAGCTCTGAAAATCTGGTGATGCAAAAAATTTAGCGGTTGCTGAAAGGGCGCTTTCTTTGTTGTTGATTCTGCAAGTGGCTCTCTTTGGCTAAGATCGCTGTGAAATTTAGGTTTTGGTAAGCATTGGTTTTTCACGTAACTTATTAAAATTCCTTCGTTTCTACGGTGGTTTACTTTGAATTTACGGTAAAATTCACATAACAAACAATTTAAGTGGATTCTCAACGCGTGGCAGTTTTACTATGCGTCAGGTAAAGTGTTTACGGTGCAATGCAGTGGCTTGGCCAGTGCGTTGTTCACCACTTAATTGGGCGTTATGTGGCTAACAATATCACGACTATGAAACGAATTGATGAATTCTATCTTCATATATGCTATAAACCGCCCAAATAACATATGTATAGGAGGTTTTTATGACTAAAAAGCAAAATCCTATGAAAGACTTTATTACTCGCCTTAAAAGGTTGGATACAAAGTTGGCAAAAGTCGCACCTTATTGGTGGGACAATTCGTTAGCTTCTTCTTCAGGTGCAACCCAGCAAGCTATTTTATCAATATCTAAATCACTAAATTTAGATATAAAGTCAGTCTTAGATCCAGATGCTGAGTTAAAGTTCAAAGACGTTTCTGCTTGCTACAGAAAAGCTGGTAATAAAGCTGTTAACGATCTTTTAGCTGCGACTGGTTTAGTACATTCCGTTTCTAAAACCGCTGAGAAAATCGTTTTGAACGACTATGTTCATTTTTCAGCGCCCTCTGTGATTAGAGAGCAGATATTAGCTAGCGGCTATTCATGCGTTAATCTTTATTCTTTAGCTGAATATTGCTGGAGTAAAGGTGTTCCTGTTTTATTTCTACCAGATCTACCTACATCCAAAAAAATGGATGCGGTTGTACAGGAAGTAAATGGTCGACCAGTAATCGCGATCACAAAAAAACAGAAGCACGAAAGTGCATTATTGTTCTTGCTTGCTCATGAAATGGGACATGTTTTCTCTGGTCACTTAGATAGTGGTCAAGCGATCATCGATGAATCAATAAATGAGAATGATGAAATCGACCAACAAGAGATGGAAGCAAATAGCTTTGCTTTGGCTCTACTAACTGGTGATGAAGGTACTCGATTTACTTCTAGAACTCGTTTAACGGGTGAGGCTCTAGCGCAAGCAGCGAAGCTCAAGGGTGAAGAGCGTCATATTGATCCCGGGCATATCGCATTAAACTGGGGACATACCACGGGGAGTTGGGGAGTTGCAAATAAGGCACTTAACTTGCTCTACCCTGAGTTAACATGGCAAGACGATTTAAAAGAACTATTTTTAAACAATATCGATGAGCTTGAAGTCGGTGATGATGAGTTAGATTTCTTATTCAATTTAATGAATATCGAGGGCTAGCTTTGACATTACTAATTGATAACGACATCGTTCATAAGTTGGCTCAACTTGATCTACTAGATTATGCGACTCCGATACTAAGAGAACGCTATGGCAATCTAGAAGTTCTAAATACATTACGCTTTAAATTTTGCCCTAACGGTGAAAGTAAAAGAGCAAGGCAAGAAAAAAAGCATACTCCAGAAGTAATAGGCAGAATTCAGAATTTTATCGATACAGCGGTAACTGAAGTAGATTGTGAGATTACAGACAGTGCTTTGCTCGAAGCTATGGCAATTTCTGACGATGGCTTAGACGTTGGGGAAATGCAGCTTCTACAAAGTATGATCGAGCGTGAAGAATCGATAATGTTTACTGGAGATAAGCGTTTTTTAAAGGCTTTAGCTCAAGATGAGAATATTTCAGTGCATATGGAAAAGTTAGAAGAAGCTTTTGTATGCTTTGAACAAATCATGATATTTCTCATCAAGGAGTTTAGTTTTGAGTACGTTAAGCAAAAGTTTCTAGTGGCACTGGGGTTAGGTCTTAAAGTTGATTCGACATTACGTATGTGCTTTGAGGGGCTTGAACAAGCGGAAGAGTCGAGAGTATTTGAAAATCTTCAGCTCAACGTTGCGTCGCTTCGTAGAGATACACAGTCATACCTTTCAACTTTAACAGCTTGGGTTATTCCCGATGACCAAGCTGGACATGAAGGTGAGTTAGCCGCTACGACTGAATAGTGCGGTGGAATACCCACATAACAAAGCATTTAAGAGTGATTCCCAACGCTTGGCATTTTTGTTGTCATCGTTGGGTTTTGTGTTTATGGCGTATAGCTTTAGTTTCGTGGTAGCGTTGCTCACACCTTAATGCGGCGTTATATGCCATTCGCGCCAAACTACTTGATAATCTGGCACGATATTAGTTTACTTGACTGAGACTAGGTCGTTTTCCCATGCTTTGAAAACAGAATCGTCAGGCTTGTTATTGCATGAGTAGCAAATAGGTAGGATGTATTCCTTACTTCCTTCACCAGATTTGATCACATGTCCACCTACATCAGGCTCACCTGAGCAAGATAAAACTTCGCAAGTAGTCGCTTTTTTGCCCTTTTTGCTCTCCCAGAAATTCAACCAGCTTGTATAGCCAGCAGGTGGATTTTTGTCCGCTGTGCCATTTTTGTTTTTTACATCGATAAAGCTCATATTTACCTCGTTGCTGTGTGTTTTGGTGCATACTGTTATCTTTTGTGGTTCTATGCTGTGATGAAAGTCATAAATATGAGTTAAAATAATGGCTTATAACAAACTGTTTAAGAGGGATTCTCAACGCATGAGATTTTTGGTTCCAAATTAGGTGTTGTGATTACGGTGGTTATTTTGGGTTCGGTGTTAGCGTTGCTCACCCCTTAACAGGGCGTTATACGGAGGTAATTTAACATGAGCGGAGTTGCTATTCCGTTTGTCAGAGATAAAGCTGGTAATACGATCTATATCGACCAATATGAAGATCTAGGTTATCCCAAACCTATATTTTGTGGAGGTAGAAGTTGTCAGGCGAGAGTTACACATGTTGTGGGACATAAAAGGAGAAATACTGGTAAGCTAATTCCAGCTATCTTCCGCTTATTTCAAAATTTTGACCACTCAGATAATTGCAGTTTTAAAACCTCGGGTAACTATGAAATCGAGGCTAAAATTGGAACCTCAAATGTTGAAGATGCTATTGCCGATGGTGAGACTTTGTTTAGGGTTCATATTTTAAACCACGAAGAGGCATCGCAGTTAAAGAGAAAAGAAGAAATCTTCGCCGACCAGATTCCTGAAGATACGACAAAACGTGTTTTTTACAACAGGGGCAAGATGCCCTGTTACGTTAAAACTTGTAGCGATTTAGCCAAGTTATATGTATATGGAAAGAAAAACCCTAAAGAGCGTGATGGTCTTGAAATCAAGGTCAACAAAAGTACCATCAAATGGAAAGATTTTTTCTTTGGGATTGGGCAATACCGCTATTTTCAACATTGCCTAACTAAAAGCACGTACGTAGATGCGGCTATTGACCTAAAGATTACGCGAAAAGTTTTTTCTGGTGTGGTAGACGATTTTGAATATTTTGAGTGCAAACCGAAAAATGTCAAAGGGTTGAAAGTTTATCCGGTAATAAGAATCTCCAAGAAACTCAAGTTACCGATCATTGATTTCGACAAGCAGTTTCTGGTCTATGGGAAGTTTCGTCTACGAGGTGCCGAAGAACCTAAAATATCAAGTGCATATAATTCAGTAGAGTTTATGACAACTCTAGTGGACTTAAAGCAAATAGGTGAAGTTCCCACCGTATAACAAACTGTTTAAGAGGGATTCGCAACGCGTGGCATTTTCACTATGCGTTGGTTTTAGTGTTTTAGGCGGTATGCGGCGGCATCAGTATTGCGTTGCTCACCCCTTAACAGGGCGTTATGGCTCGGAGTGAGGAAATATGATATCCAATGTAAATTTAAAGAAGGTACTGGATAAGTCTTATGCGTCTTATTCTTCTGATGATGTACTTAAAATCCATCGCCATGTCGAAGGCTACCTAAAACGTGTTTTTCTCATTGGCTTACGTTTAAACTCAGTACAATACGAGACAGCTAGAACAATTGTCGATACAGCACACTTAGATATTAAGAGCATGGTGGCTAAGGCTTGGTATTTATTAGATTCCTCATCTCATCGGAATCAATCAGTGGCTATCTCGCATTTATCTGCAAACTACCCTGATATGATCAAGCTAAGAGATTTGTTTTTCTCTTTTAGCTGTGTATACAGAAACAAGCTGGCTCACGGAATTATAGATACAATTTCTGGTCAAGAGTTGATCGATACATTGTGTCATTTGAATATTTCTTTTTATAAGGAAATGGAGCGTGTATTTCAATTGGAGCATGGACATTCTGCATATGAAAGCCCTGGCGATTGGGGAGCTGCTAGGGGGACATCTGAAGATGTCCTCGTAGCTATGGGGCGACTGCACCTTGGTAACTTATCTGCGAACCCGAAAAGTACAGCAGTCGTTATATCAGAACTAGCAACTACATCGTATCCCAAGCCATAACAAAGCGTTTAAGACAGATTCCCAACGCTCGGCATTTTTAGTTCAAGTCAGCTTTGGTGTTTAAGGTGGCAAGGTTTTAGGTAGGGTGGTGGCGTTGCTCACTACTTAACGCGGCGTTATGCAACTCAGGTAATTTTAGGGGTTCAATCTTTTGGATTTCTCCGGCCATTCGTTTTGTGTTGTCGGCAAATGAGCACTTTTACCCTCAAATCCGTGGTTCACTCAAGCCGTAAAACAGCTAAGGTTCTTTGTTTGCCTCAATCAATTTTAGCGCTGGTTCGTTGCCAATTCAGCGTGCGCAAAGTGTGGAAAGAGCAAGTTTATCGAGCGTTTTACAACTGCTGAAAGTCTTGCTTGTTGAGTTTGTCTCATTCAAAAGCTTGGTTGGTTGTTGAAAGGTGGACTTTGTTTTGGCGGTTCATTTATCACAGTTTTTGCTTGGGTTGGTTCTTGAATCACTCAACCATTGCAATCGTGGCTTTTGATCGAGTAAAGTCAGTTTATCTTATTGAATTTGCATAACAAACGGCTCAAGAGGGATTGCCAACGCTTGGCGACTTTAGTGCAAAATTGAAGTTCAGTGTTTACAGTGGTTTTTTGAGTTCGGCGGTGCGTTGTCAACCCCTTAGCCGGGCGTTAGGCAAAATTTCCTTAGGATCTTCAATGACAGTTTTGAAATTAACTTTAAGTTCGCTTTTGCTTATTGGTATTGCAGCATGCTCTCCTTTCGAAGCATTCCAAGATATGGACAATAAAGAAAAGCAGTTTAATGATCTAAGTATCAATAATCTCGGTGCTAAAGCAGAAATAAGTTGGAATATCCATAATGGTGAATTAACTAGTATTACGGTTGTTTATCGTGCCAACTCGTTAAATGACGTGATAGTAAGCAAGCTAGGAAATGAAGTAGAATCAATGGTTAAAACCATTTATGGTGACGATTCGTATGCAATAAGCGTTGCAATTAGCTTAGGTGGCGAATAAGTTTCTAACAACGGTGTTTATAACTAACAGAGGAAATAAAATGGATTGGTATTTGGCTGTTTTAAAGAAGTATGCAGTTTTTAGTGGAAGGGCTAGACGAAAGGAATACTGGATGTTCTTTTTATTTAACCTCATTTTTTCTTTCATTTTGGGGTTTGTTGATGGCTTCTTGGGTACTGTATTTATCGGTACTATTTACGGGTTGGCAGTTTTAATTCCAGGTATAGCTGTTACTGTTCGTAGGCTACACGATATTGGTCGCACAGGGTGGTGGGTTTTAATTGGGCTGATCCCATTAATTGGATTGATAGTGCTTATCATATTCGCAGCAACTGACGGAAATGAAGGAAGTAATGAATATGGCTCCAACCCTAAGGAGTCGGGCGAAACATTTGCCTAACAAGAAATTTAAGAGTGATTCACAACGCTTGGCGCCCTCACTTCAAGTCGGTTTAGTGTTTATGGCACAATGCGTTAGGTAAGGTGTCAGCGTTGTTCACACCTTAATTTGGCGTTAGGCAAGGTGAGTTTTTATCAGCTAAATCGAGTTGAAATTGAGCAGTAAATTCCATGTTTTGTGGCTTAACTTCAGCAATAAATAATCATCACATATTTGCTGTTTCTTGATCGCGTTGGGTTGTTTATCGCTGTGAATTTAGCGGCAAAATAACCTTCAGCATCCAAACGTCCGCCGAGCATGCTACGCTCGTCACTTTTCTTCCAAACCGCTCAATTTGAATTTTTTGTTTCTTTGCTGATTTAGGGTTTTGGTTTATAAATGAATCGGTTAGTTTGTTTTAAGTTTACAAAAAAGCTCGTTCTTTGGTTGTGAAAGTATCGGTGTCAATCGGTTGGCCTAACAAACGGCTCAAGAGGGATTGCCAACGCGTGGCGGCTTTAGTGCAAAATTGCAGTTCAGAGTTTACAGTGTGTTTTTTGAGTTCGGCGGTGCGTTGTCAACCCCTTAGCCGGGCGTTAGGTTTACGAAGAGAAAAGCATCATTATTGGGGAAAAGATTTGGGGATTTCTCTGGCCATTCGTTTACGGCTTTCAGCAAATCAGCTTGGTCTGCCCAAATCATCACGTTTCATTAACTATTCCTCATGTCAAAATTCGTGGGTTGCTTCATTGGAAAATCGAGCAGGTTGGCTAAAGGTTTCTCTGGCACAAAAGCGCTTTGGTTTTATTAATCGGCTCAGAAAAATAGTTGTTTTAAGTTAGTCGCATTTGGCTGTCAAATTGAGTGAAATGCTTGGAATTGGTTCAATGCAATGCGTTAATCTAGCGGGGTTCTTTGCCAAGTGGGTGAAGGTTAAATAGTAAAACCTAACAAGAAATTCAAGCCTGACTACCAACGCGTGGCTGAATCTGCTCTAAATGGGTTTAGTGATTACGGTGCATTGCTTTTAATGACATTGTGCGTTGGCAGCAGCTTAATTCAGCGTTAGGCAAAGTGAGTTTTTATCAGCTAAATCGAGTTGAAATTGAACGGTAAATTCCATGTTCTCACGCCTGGACTTAAGCAATAAATCGTCATCACATATTTGTTGTTTCTTGATCGCGTTGGGTTGTTTAGCGTTGTGAATTCAGCGGCAAAATAACCTTCAGCATCCAAACGTCCGCCGAGAATGCTACGCTCGTCACTTTTCTTCCAAATCGCTCAATTTGAGTTTTTTGTTTCTTTGTTGATTTGAAATTTTAGTTTATAAATGAATCGGTTAGTTAGTTTTAAGTTTACAAAAAAGCCTGTTCTTTGTTTTTGAAAGTCTCGGTGTCAATTGGTTGGCCTAACAAACGCTTCAAGAGGGACAGCCAACGCGCGGCATTTTTACTATGCGTTGGTTTTTGTGATTACGGTGTTATGCGGAAAGTTAGTAGTAGCGTTGTCTGCCCCTTAAGCGGGCGTTATGCTCTTTTGCGTGAAATTGACCTAAGTCCTAATTTTGTGGCAAATTACACACTCTTCATATCAAACTGATTGCATTATTTGAGCTATCTAATTTAATCTGTTATCGAATGTTGTAAGTAGAAGGATACTTTCCATGATTAACATTTCTTGTGATGTAAAAGGCATAAATAACGCTATTGAAAAAGCAGCTTTATCTAGCGTGGTTGATAACGTTAAGAAAACAGTTGGTTCTGTTCGCTGTAAAGAGCATGGCAAAGCACCAAAAGTTAAAATAAAGGGTAATAGCCTCAGTAAATTAAGCTTTGAAGTCGACGGCTGTTGTGAAGGTGTAATTGAGCAAGTAAAGAAGAAACTCAAATAACTTTAGAACGAACATAACAATCTGTTTAAGAGTGATTCGCAACGCTTGGCATTTTTGCTATGCGTTGCGTTTTGTGTTTAAAGCGGTATGCGGGAGCTTTGGTATTGCGTTGCTCACACCTTAACAGGGCGTTATAAGCTTCGAGGGAAATTATGGAAAGTATCATCAAACAAGCAATTAAATTGCGGAAAGAGGCTAAGTACCAAGAGTCGAGAGCTTTGCTAAAAACGCTGTTAAACGATGAAACTTATTCTGCTAGGGCTCACCTGCAAATTGCTTGGTCATACGACAACGAAGGTAAAGAGCAAGAAGCGGTTACTCATTATCTGTCATCTCTTTCAGGTCTGTTATCGTCGGTAGAAAGGTTCGATGCTTTATTCGGGCTAGCGAGTACCTATCGAAGTCTTGGCATGTATTCGGAGGCGTTAAGCTATTTTGAGCAAACTCTAAAAGAGTACCCTAGTTCTATTGAAGTTCAGCCTTTCTATGCCATGTGTCTCTACAACTTAGGACGTCATAAAGAAGCAACATCATTACTACTCGAGCTTTTAGTATCAACCACGAACAGTGACGCAATTAAAGAGTATCAGCGAGCTATTTCTTTATACGCACAAGATTTAGATAGAATGTGGTAAAACGAAACACGCTTATAACAAACAATTTAAGAGTGATTCAGCACGCTTGGCACTTTTTGTTTGGGTCTAGTTCAGTGATTACGGCGTCCAGTTTGAGTGTTGTGGTAGCGTGCTTCACACCTTAATTGGGCGTTAGCTGAGGTTAAGAAAAATCATCAAATTACGTGTTTATTTTTCTTAGTCTGAGGCTCTAGCTTTACACCTGAAAGTCAGCACTTTTCCGCGTATCTCGCCAGTGGCACTGTTCGTGAAGTGTTTGAACTAACCGAAGTCTTCTTACGGGAAGTGATGTGTTTGTTTATTTCTTTGGTGTGGCTTCTTTGGTTTTGAGGCTCTTTCGCGCTTAAATGGGTTTTGCGCACTTGGTTGTTGGCTTCTTCGAAAGAATTCTTTGTAAATTTAAGTCCTAGAAGCTCGTCAGTTTTCCTGTTATTTCTTCTTTGCCAAGTGAGTTTCGTGGATTAGGTTTTAGTTTCTAAATTGTCCGTTTTACTTTGTCGTTTGAAAGCAATAATGTGTTTTAAATTAGGTCGTTGGGTAGTAAATCTCCGGCTAAAGTGCAGCAGCTAACAAACGCTTCAAGAGGGACAGCCAACGCGTGGCATTTTTATTATGCGTTGGTTTTTGTGATTACGGTGTTATGCGGAAAGTTGGTAGTAGTGTTGTCTGCCCCTTAAGCGGGCGTTATGTATTACTTCAAATTCATCAATTAGGGATAGTTTATGACAAGTTCAAAAGTAGTCTTAGTTACTGGCGGTAGCCGTGGAATTGGAGCTGCGACTACAAAGCTGTTTGTATCGAAAGGCTATTCTGTCTGCATCAACTACAAGTCTAACTCTAGCGCAGCGGAAAAACTTGCATCAGAAATCACATTAAGTGGCGGCATCTGCATTACGGTTCAAGCTGATGTATCTGATGAACAGTCGGTTGTTCAAATGTTTGAACATATAGATCGTGAACTAGGTCGAGTGTCTGTTTTGGTGAATAATGCTGGAATTCTGCGTAAACAATGTCGGCTAGAGGAAATGACCGCCGACAGAATCAATGCAATATTAACCAATAATGTAACGAGTTACTTTTTGTGCAGTCGTGAAGCGGTAAAACGTATGTCTACCCGACGCGGTGGAAATGGCGGTGTAATTGTAAATGTCTCTTCTGGCGCATCTCGATCTGGCTCTCCAAATGAGTACATCGATTATGCAGCTTCAAAAGGTGCGATCGATACTTTAACTAAGGGGCTTTCATTAGAAGTCGCAGCGGAAGGAATTAGGGTTAATTGTGTTCGTCCGGGGCTAATTTATACTGATATGCATTCCGACGGAGGAGAGCCTGAAAGAGTCGACAGGCTTAAAAGTATCATTCCTCTTCAACGTGGTGGTACGGCTGAAGAAGTTGCAGAAGGCATCTATTGGTTAGCGTCTGAAAAGTCTTCGTTTTCGACAGGAAACTACTTAGATTTGGCAGGCGGCCTGTAATACATAACAAACAATTTAAGAGGGATTCCCCACGCTTGGCATTTTTAGTTCGGGTTGAGTCTAGCGTTTACGGTGTTCAAATTGAGTGCCGTGGCCGCGTGGCTCACCCCTTAATTGGGCGTTATAAGCAATTATGGGATAATGAGAGTGAAATATAAGATTCTTTTAGTTTTGTTCCTTGGTTTGACTTTTGGGTTCAACGCTCAAGCCAAGAACTGTAAAAAAGGGCAGCCATGTGGAAACTCATGCATTTCATGGAAGAAAACTTGTCGTATAGGCACTTACTCCTCAAATACTTACACATCACCCAAATCTTCTACTAGTGTTCAGTCATCTAAATATACATCTCAAAGTGAAATAAGAGCTGGCGACTATGAGGTAACTGCTACCAAACTAAATGTTCGCGACAATCCATTTGGTTTGAAAGAGATTGTTGGTACTTTAAGTAAAGGTCAAAGAGTGTATGTGCATTCATTTGTCAGCGGTTGGGCTATGATTCGTTATAAATCGTCTTTTTATTGGGTGAGCCAAAAGCATCTCAAGAGGATCAACTAAAAATTGCTTATAACAAACGGCTCAAGAGGGATTGCCAACGCGTGGCGGCTTTAGTGCAAAATTGAAGTTCAGCGTTTACAGTATGTTTTTTGAGTTCGGTGGTGCGTTGTCAACCCCTTAGCCGGGCGTTATGCTACGAGTCAAAACTGACTCAAATTCTATTTTTTGAAGTAACCGAACAGTTCTTATAGTCTTGTTAGTCATTGTTGTATTTTGGATTAACAAATGACTAAGAAGATATACGTTATAAGACACGGTGAGACGGTGTTTAATTCAGAGCAAAAATTGCAAGGGCATTGCAATTCACCACTTACGAACAAAGGAAAAGCACAAGCACTTTCTGTTGGGACTGAGTTAAAGAAGCATTTGTCTGGGTGTAGTTATCAAGTGTATTGCAGCTCTCTTGGCCGAGCCGTGCAGACTGCAAATATTATCTGTGAAGCAATCGATTATTCCCCATTAGATTTGTTGCAGGATGATCGTTTAAAGGAGTTTTCATTGGGTGATTGGGAGCAGCAAACAATCCCAAATTTGGTTGAAAACAATCCTAATTTACTTGCCCAAAGAGATTGGTATTTGAGAGCACCAAGCAGTGAATCTTATGAGGCTGTTCGAGCTAGACTACTCTCTTGGCTTTCTGAGTTGCCGGATGAACAAGATATCGTTGTTGTGAGCCACGGTCTTACGGGAATTGTATTGAGAGGGCTTTTGCAAAATCTCTGTTATCAAGACGTTTGGGCCCAAGATTTACCGCAAGACGCATTTTTCATCGTCGAAAACGGTGTTGCGGAAAGAGTTAACTGTATGCCGGTTGAGGCAGTAGCATAACAAACGCTTCAAGAGGGACAGCCAACGCGCAGCATTTTTACTATGCGTTGGTTTCTGTGATTACGGTATTATGCGGAAAGTTAGTAGTGGCGTTGGCTGCCCCTTAAGCGGGCGTTATGAAGCAGGAGGCAATCATGACTAAACCACATGAAAATATCGTACTGGAACCAGTAGCTCAATCAGAGTTTTGCAATGTATTTTCGGCGACAAAGCAAGCTCTTAAACTTCATGTTGAACCCATTTATGGGTGGGATGATGAATACCAGTATCATCGCTTAACTACTGAATATCAGCATAGCTGGTATTATTGGGTAACTTATCGAAATCAAAGAGTCGGTCTTATTTGCTTCAAACCGTACGATCAAGCATTTCATATCCACTTGTTGATCATCTTTCCAGATCATCAGAAGAAAAAATTGGGTTTTAAGGTTATCAATCACATCCATCAACTAGCGGCTGAAGCAAATAGAAATCTCATTACATTATCTAGTTTTAAAAGCAACAAATCAGCCATAGGCTTTTATAGTAGTTTAGGCTACCAAATCACAGATAGTGGTGATGAAAACTTCGTTGGTATGGTGTGTGAAATTGCTTCATAACAAACGGCTCAAGAGGGATTGCCAACGCTTGGCGACTTTAGTGCAAAATTGAAGTTCATCGTTTACGGTGTGTTTTTTAAGTTCGGCGGTGCGTTGCCAACCCCTTAGCCGGGCGTTATGTTTAGTCAATTAAAATCTGTCTTTCCCTCATTTTCTCCTTTTAGTCTTTTATTTTTTTGCCAGACATCGTGACTTGTGAAAGTCACAAAATAAGTAAATCACATCAGTAATTTGGTCATGTTAAGTTTGTGCTATACAAAATTTAAAAATAGACAAGTAAAGCAGAGTTGTCGTGTTATAACATCCGCTATGTCCTGTTTTTGTTATTTAATGATATCTGCAAGTTACCATTCTTACGCGAGGTAAAGAATGGTAACCTTAGTATTTAGGATTGGTTGTTATTTATTTTACTCATCTCTAAATACAATAGAGCAATGAGCGTGCGTTTCACTAGTTATATTGATTATCGCTTTATATCCATTTGCTACTTCATCATAAGTTTCTGATGTATCGTAATGTTTATCTTGTTTCTCTGCTGCGTCTTCCGCATCTTGAGCATCGTTGTAGCGATATTTATTATGTTGAACCTTAAAGTAGTTACTTTTATTTGCAGGGGTTGCAGCAATTATGGCCCATCCTGATTGATTGGGCATAGTAATATTTAGCACAACATTTGAACCTGCACCCTTAGCCTCAATATCGACTTTCCACTCCTCGCCAGGCTTTATGTGGGAGCTTTTAGTTACATAAATCAAGTCTCCATGTTCAACCATTTTGTGGATGATAATCTCTCCTATAGAAAGGTCATTTTTTACTGTGGTGGTCAAGTCATTTCTATTTGGTGAATCAATGCTTGATTCATTAATATTAATTGTTGAAGTGATTTCTGACGTCATATTATTTCCTTTTTGATTTGATAGTTAATGATTTGGTTGAATTGTCGAACATTTGTTCCGTTTATAAAAATAGGTGCTATCTGAATGATGTTCTAGTGGGAGTTAATGTTTTTCCAAAAAAAAAAGGAATGTTCAAGGTTTTATGTAATTTATTTTAATGTTAATTACTAGCTGCTTCCTTGTGTCTAGTACAATAAATTTTATGGGTTAATTCAGCTTTTTAGTGTCTGGTTTTGGTTTTCAAAGGTAAGTCGAGTTAAGCTCTTGGTATCGTAAAACTTAACCCTTTGAGTCTTAAACATAACAAGGCGTTTAAGCGGGATTCATGCCGCGTGGCATTTTTGGTTTGCAGTCAGTTTTGGTGGTGAAAGTGACCTGCGGAAAGTTGGTTTAGGCGGCATTCACCCCTTAACGCGGCGTTATGCAACTCAGGTAAATTTAGGGGCTCAATCGTTTGGGATTTCTCTGGCCATTCGTTTTGTGTTGTCGGCAAATGAGCTTTTTCACCCTTGGATTCGTGGTTAACTCAAGCCGTAAAACAAGCAAGGTTCTTTGTTTGCCTCAATCAGTTTTAGCGCTGGTTTGTTGTCAATTCAGCGTGTGTAAAGTGTGGAAAGGGCAAGTTTATCGAGCATTTTTCACTTGCTGAAGGTTTCGCTCGTGGAGTTTTCCTGATTCAAAAGCTTGGTTTGTTGCTGAAGGGTGGGCTTTGTTTTGGCGGCTTATTTATCACAGTTCTTGCTTGGGTTGGTTCTTGAATCACTCAACCATTGCAATCGTGGCTTTTGATCGAGTAAAGTCAGTTTATCTTATTGAATTTGCATAACAAACGGCTCAAGAGGGATTGCCAACGCGTGGCGACTTTAATGCAAAATTGCAGTTCAGTGTTGTAAGTGTGTTTTTTTAAGTTCGGCGGTGCGTTGTCAACCCCTTAGCCGGGCGTTAGCTGAATGTTGGTATAAGTAGCATGATCAAAATTAGAAAATACGAAGATTCTGACGCAAGTGAGTTGTGGAAGCTTTTTTATCATACAGTTCGTAACGTGAATCGACGAGACTATTCCC
>NZ_SHMN01000037.1:0-15574 GCF_029478525.1 Vibrio sp. 1151_11
AAACAGCGGTAATCCCACCAAGTAAAGTTGCAATCGCTAAAACTATTTCCATTTACGCCTCATTGATGCCTAACGCCCTGTTAAGGTGTGAGCAACGCAATACCGATGCCGCCGCATACCACCTTAACCACTAAACACAACGCATAGTAAAAATGCCACGCGTTGCGAATCACTCTTAAACAGTTTGTTATAGCTCAGCGATGTGCGACAGGGTTTCTGGGTGACGCTGAACCAACTTTAGAAGGGTTACTGCTTGTCCATTTGGTGCGCTACGCCCTTGTTCCCAGTTTTCTAACGTACGAGATGATGTATGCAACAAACGAGCAAACACACCACGAGACATATTAAACTGCTCTCGAATACTCACGATTTCATCAGGTGAGATATTTAACTCACTGATGTCGTTAACTTGATGAGTTTTAAGGGTAAGCTTGCCCTCTGAATGCTCTTTAGCCTCAACAAGTGCTGAACTTAACTCTGCAAATAAATCACGATTGCTCATTACGCCACGCCTCCATAAAAGCCTTTAGTTGTTTCTTTTGGTCTGCGGTTAAGTCGGACATTTCATTCTTGCCGTATATCGTCAGCAAGTAAAAACGACGCTTTTCATCGAGGAAGTAATAGATAACGCGAGAACCACCACGCTTGCCCTTACCTTTACTTGCAACTCGAACCTTTCGCAAACCACCTGTACCTTGAATCACGTCTCCCTGCTTCGGGTTAGACATTAACTCAGCTTGAAAAAGCCTAAACTCATCATCGCTGAGGTATTCATTACGGTACTTTTCAAATATGGTTGATTCGACAAATACACTTTTCATACGCAAAGTATACGCAAGTAACGTACAGATAGCAAAACTATACGTGATTAACGTAGCTATAATTTTTGGAGCAGAAAATCTGACCTGAGCTATAACGCCCGGTT
This sequence comes from Vibrio sp. 1151_11, assembly GCF_029478525.1. Lineage (NCBI taxonomy): Bacteria > Pseudomonadati > Pseudomonadota > Gammaproteobacteria > Vibrionales > Vibrionaceae > Vibrio > Vibrio sp. 1151_11. Next base: position 926 of record NZ_SHMN01000037.1, read on the forward strand.
AAGGGGCAGCCAACGCCACAACCAAGCTTACGCATAACACCGTAACCACAAAAACCAACGCATAATAAAAATGCCACGCGTTGGCTGTCCCTCTTGAACCGTTTGTTATGGCTAACAACTCACTGATTTATTGGGTAAAACTTTAGAAAAGGTCTATCCGTTCATCTCGACATTCGTAAGAGCCCATTTCGAATTCTCGACAAATCCAAGGGCGATTTTCGTAAATTGTGCACATGAACGTTTCACGATCTAGAGCTGAACACCAACCATCTGACAAACGCAGCATCGTTTCTCCACCCCATTCATCAAATGCGATGTGCTGCTCTGGTACACCTGTATCGGTAATGATCATAACCTCCAAACGGCAACAACAAGCATGGCAGTTTGAGCAGGATATTTCCGGATTTGATACATTTTTAATTGGGATTGTCATCGAGTTCTTCAGCAAGTTTAATCGCAGAATAGTACTCCAATTTAAACCAATTTACCGACATTAATGATGAACTCAACTTGATAGCCATAACGCCCGGCTAAGGGGTTGACAACGCACTGCCGAACTCAAAAAACACACCGTAAACACTGAACTGCAATTTTGCACTAAAGTCGCCAAGCGTTGGCAATCCCTCTTGAGCCGTTTGTTATGCAAATTCAATGAGATAAACTGAATTTACACGACCAAAAGCCACAATTGCAATGGTTGAGTGATTCAAGAATCAACCCAAGCAAGAACTGTGATAAATGAGCAGCCAAAACAAAGTCCACCTTTCAGCACCAAACCAAGCTTTTGTGTCAGGAAAACTCAACGAGCGAAAACTTCAGCAAGTACAAAATGCTCGATAAACTTGCCCTTTCCACACTTTGTGCCCACTGAATTTACAACGCGCCAACGCTAAAACTCATTGAGGCAAACAAAGAACCTTGCCTGTTTTACGGCTTGAGTAAACCACGAATTTTAGGGTAAAAATGCTCATTTGCCGACAACACAAAACGAATGGCCGGAGAAATCCCACAAGATTGAACCCCTAATTTTACCTGAGTTGCATAACGCCCGGCTAAGGGGTTGACAACGCACCACCGAACTTAAAAAACACACCGTAAACACTGAACTTCAATTTTGCCCTAAAGTCGCCAAGCGTTGGCAATCCCTCTTGAGCCGTTTGTTAGCATGCTGTTCCCGCTGCAAAAGAACCAACCTGCAAACGTGATGTAAAACGCACTTTAGTACCAGAAAAATTGCTGAAAAGATAATCATGGAACTGTCTTGAAGTTTTTGATGTACGAATCGAATATTCAGACGCCCAAGTCAGTAGTTCTTTGAAATTTTTATCGGCTTCTACTACATCAAGTTGCTTTGAACTTTCTGAACCACGAGCAAGTAACGAAGCCTTACATACTGCCCAATTTAGATCCAAAAACAACAAAGTGTCCGCATGTGGGATCAACTCTTCTATTAAAGCACCAAATACACCTTCAACAATCCAAGATGGATCCATACTCAATTTTACCAGTTCACTTTTTATCGTTTCAGGAGAGCGTTTCTGGTTATAGCCACCAGGTTCCCAAACAACTGAATCCAAGTGAACTTCTTTTAGTCTAAGTCTCTTTGATAACTGTCCTGACAACCAACTTTTACCTGAACCAGAGTTTCCGATGATAAGGATTTTTTTCATGCTACCTCTGCATGCTAACGCCCGGCTAAGGGGTTGACAACGCACCGCCGGACTTAAAAAACACACTTAAACACTGAACTTCAATTTTGCACTAAAATCGCCAAGCGTTGGCAATCCCTCTTGAGCCGTTTGTTATACCGTGATCCGATGCACATTGTAGGAACTTCTTTATCAATTGCCATAGTGCCGTATAATCGCGGCCAAATTACACCACAACAATCCATCAGTGAGTTGCAAATGTCCAAACTATTTTTCAAAGGTCGAATCGATGCTAGACAAAACCACGTCATTTCAGGCTACAACGTAAACCGTGATGTAAAAGCAGGCACTGACGAGGCTCCAATCAATGTTGTCGTCCCAACCGAGGCTCGTAAAGCAGAGATAGAAATATTACTTTCTAAGCACTCAATAGTGGCTGATATTGTCATTGACTCAAAGCAACCAGAGAACACTGTTGAGCTTGATACGCTATTAAACAAACCTAAAACGATTACCTATGACAAAACACCAAACCGTAATGAACCGTGCATTTGCGGAAGCGGGAAAAAGTACAAAAAGTGCTGTGCTTAAACCCTCGATAATTACGTCCAAAGCCGTCTTCTGACGGTTTTTTTATAAACTAGAAACTATACGATGCTCTGCGCGTAAGTTAAAACGGTATAACGCCCGCTTAAGGGGCTGACAACGCTACTACCAAGTTTCCGCATAACACCGTAACCACAAAAACCAACGCATAATAAAAATGCCACGCGTTGGAAGTCCCTCTTGAAGCGTTTGTTATGTGTTTGAACTTAAAGGGATCTCCATTTCAATCAACCCTTTGACTTCAGATGTTCTAACGAAGCCTTTGGACTCATACAGGCTGATTGCTGGGTTTTCACTAAACACACGCAAAACTAGCTTAATGGATTGTCTTTTAAGCGCATGTTTAACAACTAGTTCGAGACACTTTGCCCCAATTCCTCTGCCCTGAAACTCAGGCAAAATTTGAAAGTCCCTCAAGAAGGTAGTATCGCCACTATAGCTAAAACGGAGAACACCAACACGAGCTTGGTCTAGATGGACTTCGTAATTATCTAATTCTTCCCAACTACTTAGAAACTGATTGTGATCCCAGATTATTCCACGAGTTTGATAGTAACTTGCCATATTTGACTCGGTTAAAGATTCTGCGAATAAGGAGTCACTACCTACTTTTAGCTGTACTTCCATGCATTTTCCTCTGGTTACACATAACGCCCGGCTAAGGGGTTGACGACGCACCGCCGAACTCAAAAAACACACCGTAAACACTGAACTTCAATTTTGCACTAAAATCGCCAAGCGTTGGCAATCCCTCTTGAGCCGTTTGTTATGTGAATTTTACTCGTACGTCTTGTCGTTGTGCTTTAACCAACCTTGCGGGTGTTTATTGTTTGGATCCTTGTGCGTCCAGTGCATGACACCACCTTTTTTGTTCCATTCATATTCACCGTAAAACTGGACTCGATCGCCAACTTTTAGATTTGGAACCCTAGGAGCTAAATCAATATTGTGAGCAACAAGTAAAGTTTGTTTACTGTCCAGTTTCAATATGAATTTTTGATGCCTACTCCCTTCGTTGTCATCAGGTAATAAGCGAATAACTGTACCTGAGCCCTGAACTTGAATATCACTTTGATGATTTTCATACGCATTTTTTAACTGATGATCATTAGCTTGAGCACCAATCGAAGCTAGACAAAAGACGGCTATAAATATAGCGATTAACTTCTTCATATACTCAATTTCTCCAATTCACATAACGCCCGGCTAAGGGGTTGACAACGCACCACCAAACTTAAAAAACACACCGTAAACTCTGAACTTCAATTTTGCACTAAAACCGCCACGCGTTGGCAATCCCTCTTGAGCCGTTTGTTAGGCCAACCAATTGACACCTGCACTTTCAAAACTAAAGAACGAGCTTTTTTGTAAACTTGAAACCAACTAACCGATTCATTTATAAACTAAAATTTCAAATCAACAAAGAAACAAAAAACTCAAATTGAGCGGTTTGGAAGAAAAGTGACGAGCGTAGCATGCTCGGCGGACGTTTGGATGCTGAAGGTTATTTTGCCGCTAAACTCACAACGAAAAACAACTCAACGCGATCAAGAAACAACAAATATGTGATGATTATTTATTGCTTAACTTAAGCTAGAAAACATGGCATTTACCGTTCAATTTCAACTCGATTTAGCTGATAAAAACTCACTTTGCCTAACGCCGCATTAAGGTGTGAGCAGCGCTTGCCTATACTTTGAGCGAAGCGAAAACGGCAAGCGTTGTGAATCACTCTTAAATGCTTTGTTAGCAACCATTTACAACGGTTCACTAAATACCGACGTAAGAACTGTATGACTTGTCCGACGCATAGTAAAGCAGCGAAATAGTCCAGTTTGTTTTAATTCATTAAACAAGCCTTGATCGCTAATTGAAAAGACATGTTGAATACTTCTTTGACTGTCATCTTGATTAAAGCCTCGATTAAGAGACTCAAGAATTATTTCTTTAAGTGCTTGGTCTAAGTGCTTAGGTGAGCCATATTTATAAATTTCGTGTGCCCCTCCGATGTGCTTCAAAGTTCGGCTTTTCCCAATCCCATTTTCACCAAATAGCACTAAAGGCTGCATATCACTACTTCGAATTGCTTTTGCTAATAATTCTATATCTTTTCGAAACTCTAGTTCACTTATAAACTTAATTGATTGTGTCACTTAAATTTTCCTCATATGTAGATTGATGGTTGCTAACGCCCAATTAAGTGGTGAACAACGCACTGGCCAAGCCGCTGCATTGCACCGTAAAGCACTTTACCTGACGCATAGTAAAACTGCCACGCGTTGAGAATCCACTTGAATTGCTTGTTATGTGAATGTAACCGTAAATTCAAAGTAAACCACCGTAGAAAGGAAGAGATTTGAATAAGTTACGTGCAAAAACGATGCTTACCAAAACCTAAATTTCACAGCGATCTTAGCCAAAGAGAGCCACTTACAGAATCGACAACAAAGAAAGCGCCCTTTCAGCAACTGCTAAATTTTTTGCGTCACCAGATTTTCAGAGCTGAATGCCAGCAAGTAAATCAGTCAAAAAAGCATTTCAATTAAAGCGATTTGAAACCTACAGAACTCAACACAAACCAGATCCAAAACTTAATTGAGGCAACCCAAGAACCTTGAAAACGATAAATCTCAGGTTGTTCAAGAATCCATTTCGAGCAAGCCAACTTGCCGAAAAAACGGAACGAATTCTCAATAAAATCGTAGAATTAACCTCAAAAACTCATCCAACACATAACGCCCGGCTAAGGGGTTGACAACGCACCACCGAACTTAAAAAACACACCGTAAACACTGAACTTCAATTTTGCACTAAAGTCGCCACGCGTTGGCAATCCCTCTTGAGCCGTTTGTTATATTTTCATTCTCTACGCTAACGTGACCGACTGTTTAGGATTGCCGAAAAACCATTAACAAACTGATATTTCTTGCTTTTCCAAAACTGTAGCAGCTTCCGCACGCTCAATGATTTTTAGCAATACAGATTGAATCGCTTCGTCTTCGCGGGCATCTTTGTCACTTGTAAAACGTTGTATTTGGGGATCAGCATTTTCTTCAGGTAAAAAGGTGATAACGACTTCGGTCGCTAAGTCCGTCGTTTTACCGAAATACTCTAATGATATTTGCGGATAACCTTTGAAACCTCTTTGTACTCGTTTCAATATGCGTTTTTTCGCTTTATCCACGTTCATCATGAATCCTTTAGGTTGCTGAACTTAAAAAAATATAACGCCCGCTTAAGGGGCAGCCAACGCTACTACCAACTTACTGCATAACACCGTAACCACAAAAACCAATGCATAGTAAAAATGCCACGCGTTGGCTGTCCCTCTTGAAGCGTTTGTTATGTGAATTTTTCACACGCCCAAAAGAGGCAGGTTTTTACGCTGATGATAGGTTAAAGCTAACTCTAGACAGGACTTGATGACCGTTTCTGGTAGCGGTTTAGATAAGGTCAGGACTATTGCTCTATTTCCCTGAAACACCAACTCGTCACCATACAACTCCCGAAATGTATCGACTAGCTTAGTTTGGCAATTAAAGAATAGGTAATAATTATTAGGAGACTTAAGCTTCCAGTCCATTCTTAACGGACTGCCCGTTTTTACACTGTAGCTTGGCTCACCCCATTTTAGAGTTTCATCGACTTCACCCAGTTCCAACTCAGATGCGACTTGAAAGACTAAATTTCGCAGCTCTTCTAACCTAACACGAGCATTTTCCGGATACTCATCAAACCGATCTTTGACTACCTTGTCCATTGGAATCTCCTATTCACATAACGCCCTGCTAAGGGGTGAGCAACGCAATACCGATGCTTCCGCACACCATCTTAATCACTAAATTTAACGCATGGTGAAAATGCCACGCGTTGCGAATCCCTCTTAAGCAGTTTGTTAACTGCGTTTTAACGTATGCCTATAGGGCACTTTTAACTTCGAGGCGGTATCGATCGTGATATTGGACTGTAAAGAAATATACTTCTCTGGAATCATCATTTCTTTTGAGATCTTGTCAAGAAAAGAATCATAACGCATTGAATCATAAATAACTTTTCCATCAAAAGAATAATCTTCCCAACCATCCTCCCCCTCTAAAATACTATCACCATCAAAATATACATCCGTTATCACAATTGAATCGTCTACACCTTGTGTTGTAGCCAATTCAATCGCAATGTCTCCTGTTGGTTTACCAGGAATAACATAAAAATGTTGGTTGAAAGGTAATAATAATTCTGAAATAAATTCAAAAGCGGGCTTATAATCTGGATATACATCTAATGCAAATAAATCGTTGAACATTGCTACTTTAAAGGACTCTCTAAACTCCCCTTTGGAGTTAAAAAACACTTCAAACAGCATTCCTTCCAAAATTGAGCATTGCTTATCTATGCCAACACCAACTAATTTATTACGGAAATCATCTACGTATGAAACCGCTGAGCGAGATCCGCCACAAGCTGCTTGATATAGATTACGCCCCAAAACAAATAAACTATCAGCATCTGATATATTTATTATCGATGCATTCAACTTGTTAACGGCTGGGTTTTGAACGTACCAATCGTAAGATTTAAGGTCAGAGATTGTTGTATGAATCTGATTACTTTTATCTAGAGTGAATAGATTGTCTGATATGGAAAATTTATTGTATTTATTTATTTTATTACCCAAACTCAAATTAAAATAGTATTCACCAGTAAGCGATGTATGCTCCCAAGACGTCTGCGTTCCTTTAGTAATAACAGATAAAGTATTTCTTACTTTTTTAAATACATCTTCAATAGGAATATCTGGTTTAGTTATATGTTTAAGCAAAGACTCAGTATAAGCACCATTATTTCCCGCTCCATCAGAAGCTGTTTCACCCGGCGAAGTGGAATAGGCAATTAATGTTCCTTTTGGCGCAAACATTGGTGCCAAAGATTTGGCACTTGCTGATCGTGTCCATGCACTCTCACAAGGGTTATCTCTGCATGCATCAAGAATGATAAGGTTTGTTTTGTTTGAACATGAATCCATCGTCTCAATGAGCCTATTCAAAGGGTATGATGTATACCTTACGGCTGACTCATCAATAAAAGATGAATTTATCGCAGTAATATAGTTTTCACCATCAATTTGAATGCCGTGACCAGCAAAGTAAAATAAACCTACATCATTACTATTTAGACCATCGCGAAAAGAGGATATAGCACGATCAAGCTCTTCAATTGTACAATCGACATGCTTGATAGTTGAGAAGCCCAATTTTTCAAGAACTTCTGCAATATCATTGGCGTCATTCACCGCATTTTTAAGTTTAGTATTCCCATTTTGATAGTCTCCATTTCCGACTATCAATGCTGTCATTTTTCTATTCATGATATTTGTAATCTCAAAATTATTGAAAAGCAGTTAACGCCCGGCTAAGGGGTTGACAACGCACCGCCGAACTTAAAAAACACACTGTAAACACTGAACTTTAATTTTGCACTAAAGTCGCCACGCGTTGGCAATCCCTCTTGAGCTGTTTGTTATGCAAATTCAATAAGATAAACCGACTTTACACGACCAAAAGCCACAATTGCAATGGTTGAGTGATTCAAGAATCAACCCAAGTAGGAGCCGAGATAAATAAGCCGCCAAAACAAAGTCCACCGTTCAACAACAAACCAAGCTTTTGAATGAGACAAACTCAACAAGCAAGACTTTCAGCAAGTACAAAATGCTCGATAAACTTGCCCTTTCCACACTTTGCGCCCACAAGATTCACAACACGCCAACGCTAAAACTGATTGAGGCAAACAAAGAACCTTGCCTGTTTTACGGTTTGAGTGAACCACGAATCTAAGGGTAAAAGTGCTCATTTGCCGACAACACAAAACGAATGGCCGGAGAAATCCTAAAAGATTAAACCCCTAAATTTACCTGAGTTGCATAACGCCCGGTTAAGGGGCAACCAACGCCACTACCAAGCTTCCGCATAACACCGTAACCACAAAAACCAACGCATAGTAAAAATGCCACGCGTTGGTTGTCCCTCTTGAACCGTTTGTTAGTTGCACAATGCACACTGAATTTTTTGTTTATTTTCAGTCACATACTCTATGTCATTTAAATAAGCTTGAAGATGACCTTTTTCTATGTTTTCAGCAAAGGATTCATTGCCCTTTTCGGCTTCGTTACGCATGAAAGATACTAAAGCCTGTAATCGCTGAACCATAGCATCGGCTAATTGCTCTCTTTCTGATTCAGTTGCGCCGTAACTGTCACAGAACAACTTAGCTCTAGCCACCTGCTCTGAGATTGTGCCCAGCTTGTCATTGCTGTCGGTTTTGAAAGGAGACCAGCAATAAACTGAATATGCCAGATCCCATATTCTAGGTGCTGGGTGCGCTGTATCGAAGTCGAACACACCTACAACTGTATTTTCTAACAGGGCAACATTGTATGGGGTAAAGTCACCATGACAGATAACCTCAAATGGTTCTCTCGGGTCTAACATCCATCGGTGTGCATTGACATCGAGTTGCTCCAAGAGTGAAGCTGTTGAGTCATGTATTTTCCGTAGTAATTTACCCGCTGAAATGAGTGCTTCATTTGCTGCGATTGCGCCAACTAGCGGATAATTATAGGTATTACCTGCGACAAAACTTAGGATTTCTTGGTCTTGATTTACACCAAGAAATTTTGGACTTTCATCTACCTTTGTTCGCTCCAAGTGCTTCAAAATAAGATGAATTGTAGAACTCCATGATTGAAGAGGTCGGTAGACAACTTCACCATCTCGATATATTGCTGACTTTCTTCCACCGGATAATTCTTCCACGATACCTCCCTGTACAACTAACGCCCTGTTAAGGGGTGAGCAACGCAATACAAAAGTCACCGCATACCACCTTAAACACTAAAATCAACGCATGGTAAAAATACCACGCGTTGCGAATCCCACTTGAACAGTTTGTTATATTTATGGGCTAAATGAAGTACCAGAATCATTTTTTCTGTCTTTTTCTAATTCCTGCTTATGGATAAGGTATTGGTCATATGCTTCCTGATACTTTAACTTTGCATCTTCATCAATAGATAAAGAGAACACACTAGCTAACTCATCTTCTTGAATGTTGCTAAGGATTGCTCGAAGAGCCGAACCGCGATCTTTAAAAGTTATGTAATTAGTAGTATTTACCATCACATCTAAAAGGAAAGCCGATAAGGATAATACATCGTCTACAGCACTTGTTTTCTTAGGTTCACCATGCACTGCTATATCTTTGACATTTTTAACAGCTGGAACTCTCGGGTTAGAATTTGTTTTTTGAGTACTGCAATTATAAAAAATATAAACTGAATTTAAATTTTTAGCTTGCAGCACACGAAACTGATAGCCAGTATTTTCATTGTACTGTGATATATCAGCTTCCACCGTAGTCACTCTTTTAGCTTGAAAGTAAATTGGGCATATTTTTAGGTCATCATTATCATCTTTCCATTCAAGTAATAATGCAAAATCTGCCCCAGTGACTTTTTCTCGATTCTGAACTTGCAGCTCAACCTCACTCAAATTGATGTGTGTTCCATCAAGACATAAGTGTTCTTCGTACTTCTCCTGAACCTTAGATGCACAATGATCAATATTAGCAGTTAGCTTACCTGTCAATGAAGTCTCTGTTCTAGGTGTTTTACATTGCTCAATTAGCTTTAATTCAGCATTTTGCAAAGATTGATACATCGCCCAAATACCAAAGCCTTTCATCGATGTCGGATTTGAAAGGAATAGAAAGTGGTATTGCTTAAAGTCTGCATTGTCTCTAGACAACATAACAAGAGCAGCTTGTCCGTTACTGCGAGAAATACTAAAGCAGGAATTAAATACTTGTCTGGTTTTATCCCACCATTTCGGATATTGATTGTATGTGTCGCTAATCGCTGAAGAGCAAATGTTTTTCTCAAAATCATTGACTACACTAAGTCGTTCATCAGCACTTTCCATCATTGTGAAAGAGCTTCCATCAAAGTATTTTTTCATATGTCCTCGTAATAAATATAACGCCCGGCTAAGGGGTTGGCAACGCACCGCCGAACTCAAAAAACACACTGTAAACACTGAACTTCAATTTTGCACTAAAGCCGCCAAGCGTTGGTAATCCCTCTTGAGCCGTTTGTTATGCAAATTCAATGAGATAAACTGAATTTACACAACCAAAAGCCACAATTGCAATGGTTGAGTGATTCAAGAACCACCCCAAACAAGAACTGTGATAAATGAGCCGCCAAAACAAAGTCCACCTTTCAACAACAAACCAAGCTTTTGAATGAGACAAACTCAACAAGCAAGACTTTCAGCAAATGCGAAATGCTCGAAAAACTTGCCCTTTCTACACTTTGCGCCCGCAAAACTAACAACGCGCCAACGCTAAAACTGATTGAGGCAAACAAAGAACCTTGCCTGTTTTACGGTTTGAGTTAACCACGAATTTTAGGGTAACAATGCTCATTTGCCGACGGCACAAAACGAATGGCCGGAGAAATCTAAAAAGATTGAACCCCTAACTTTACCTGAGTTGCATAACGCCCTGTTAAGGGGTGAGCAACGCAATACCGAAGCCGCTGCATTCCACCTGAAACACTAAAACCAACGCATAGTAAAAATGCCACGCGTTGCGAATCCCTCTTGAACAGTTTGTTATATCAATACTGAAGTATATAGGACTTTGCTGACGGTATTTTGAATGAACCTAATGGATGAAGTTTAAGAAATTTTAAACATGATGAATGTATACTTCCTCTTTTCTTTAGCGAAAGATTGACAATGTCGAAGCAGACATGACCTTTCTCTGCATGACGCTCCCAGTACAAAGGTTGATATCCATTTGTATCTAAACCATCATTTTTGTTGAAAGTTAACAATATATCTGTTCGTGTATATTTTTTTTGTTTTAATGCTAAATGTATATGATATCCAAACTCATGATTTTCACTATCTAGCTGACCGTTTTTTAAACTAGGAATTTTAACTATCGAGTGCAGTATTCCAGCGCTCGAATAATGACGAGCTGGTTCACTAAACCTCAGTGCGAGTGTATACCCCCTACATTTCTTAACACATATAGTTTGGTAATATCTCATCTGAAATAAATCTATCAGTACGTATTTTAAGTCACTTTCCAGCTCATCAGATTTTTGATACTCAATAACTAATGTTTCTATAGCTTCAGATAATTTATGACTGAAAGGAAGAGAACTGAAGATTCTATCCCCCGAACTAACAAAGTCAATGTCGTCTATTCCAAACCGGTCTTTCAAGTAATCCTTACTTTCAGGTCTTAAATATAGATACGTTTTCATTAAAGTCTCCATTGATATAACGCCCAATTAAGGGGTGAGCCACGCGACCACGACACCCAATTTGGATGCCGTAAACACTAAACCTGACTCAAACCCAAAATGCCAAGCGTGGGGAATCCCTCTTAAATTGTTTGTTATGCGCTTGCTCCGCGACTTAGTCTATCTATAACAGAGCGTAATTTGGTCACTTTAAGCTCTGTGAGTATCACTATAACGAAACTAAACACAGACATTGTTACTAGGGCAAAGTCTAAAAAACTACCACCACCAGTTTGATTGATGCCATACAAGCCAAACAGCAGAAAGAAACTGGCTAATATCGATAAAACCGTATCATTTGTTTTAATTTTGTACTCATCGGCAGCTATATCCTTGCTTATTGATACAACATTTGAAAGCCCTTCGAGCCTCACTACAATTTTCCCATTTTTAACTTTGGCATTAAAACCATCTCTCTGTAATGAGCTTACTAAATCATCCATAATTGTTGTCTCCATTTCTATTTTGGCGCATAACGCCCGGCTAAGGGGTTAACAACGCACTGCCGAACTCAAAAAACACACCGTAAACACTGAGCTTCAATTTTGTACTAAAGTCGCCAAGCGTTGGCAATCCCTCTTGAGCCGTTTGTTAGGCCAACCGATTGACACCGACACTTTCAAAACTAAAGAACGAACTTTTTTATAAACTTAAAACCAACTAACCGATTCATTTATAAACCAAAATGCTGAATCAGCAAAGAAACAAAAAAACTCAAATTGAGCGATTTGGAAGAAAAGTGACGAGCGTAGCATTCTCGGCGGACGTTTGGATGCTGAAGATTATTTTGCCGCTAAATTCACAACGAAAAGCAACCCAACACGATCAAGAAACAACAAATATGTGATGACGATTTATTGCTTAAGTCCAGCCATGAGAACATGGAATTCACCGTTCAATTCAAACCCGATTTAGCTGATAAAAACTCACTTTGCCTAACGCCATGTTAAGGTGTGAGCAACGCAATACCGATGCTCCCGCATGCCACCTTAAACACTAAACGCAACGCATAGCAAAAATGCCACGCGTTGCGAATCACTCTTAAACAGATTGTTATGTTTATTTTTTATCAGTGATCGCACTGATTGCTTTGATCATGAAGCGCTTCGAATACAAAGGTGACTCATAGCGTGCAGGCGTCACTTTAACAGCAGAAGTAATTAGGTCTTCTATAGCTTTTGCTAGTCCCTCTTCTTTGTACGCTATTGAGTGATCATTATTATCATACGGTAGGGCTGGATTTGACGTGATACATGGGACTGTTGGGTGTCCAATTTCGGCAAGGTACACATGGAAAGCACCTTTAGGAATTGCCATGCCAAACTCTCGCCAAGCGTACTTCTTGCCCCAGTAGTAACCATCTGACGCTTTATGCGTTACACGAGTATCATTCTTTTCCTTGTTTACCGCATGTTTACCTTGAGCCTCTTGTTGTGCAAATAAGAAGCTCAACATAGGATTAACACCTTGGTTCTTAGCAACGCAGGACAGGTCGACAATTTTGTTTCCTTTATCGTCAATATAGAAACCAATGCTATAGTGCTCACCTTGCTCTAGCTCGTGAGTTTCGTTGGCAATAAAGCTATACAGCGTATCGGTATTTTCAGGTGTAAATGTGTGAGTAAATTTACCATCTCCGTTTGGAGTAATTTTGTAGTTACTTACGATCAGGTCTTGAATTGTATTTAGTTCTCTTGATTTCATCGAAACATTTCCAATAATGCAAATAGACACAATGCATATGTGGTCATATTTGTTTTTTTCAAGTGCTTAGATAAACATAACGCCCGCCTAAGGGGCTGGCAACGCATAACAACAAAACTCAAACACAACAACCGAAACCACCGCGGCTCAATGGGACTGGAAACGCCACGCGTTGACAGTCCCTCTTGAGGCGTTTGTTAGTTTGCGTGCCAAAGTGACACAGAGATTGCTTCTTGAACATTTTAACGCCATAATGCCCATGTGACAGTTTGACACAACAGGAGATAAAACCATGGCAACGACTTTGCCTCGCATCACCGCTAGAGTTGATGTCGATACTCAAGATTTACTCACTAAGGCTGCTGCTCTTGCTGGCATGTCTAGTATTAACTCATTTGTTTTGAATGCGGCAATCGAAAAAGCAAAACAAGTCATTGAACGTGAGCAAGCTCTAAAGCTTAGCCAAGCTGATACCGTATTGCTGATGGAAGCTCTTGATAATCCAGCGGTAGCAAATGCAAAACTCAAATTGGCATCCGAACGTTATGAGAGCAAAACTCAATGATGAATACGGTACTTCTCGATAAAGATAAGCACGATAGGAACCGTTTCAATTGTGGCATTGAAGCCCTCAACAATTACTTAAAAGTAATGGCGAGTCAGCAAGCCAAAAAAGACAACACCAGAACCTTCGTTTTGGAAGATGACAATAACAGTGCTTATATCATCGGCTTTTACACTCTGACTATGACGCCCATTGATTTGAAAGCCTTGCCCGACAAGTTACAAAAGAAGCACCAATCCTCAACCTCTGGAGGGCTCATTGCTCGTTTAGCTGTCGACGATAGATACAAAGGAAAAGGTTTTGGTGAGTGGCTACTCATTGACGCTCTCAGAAAGCTACTCGCAGCCAGTGACAGCGTAGCGTTCCCTGTTGTCATTGTTGATGCCAAAAATGGTGCAAAACATTTCTATGAGCGCTATGGGTTTCAAGCGTTTCAAGATGCCGAAAACAAACTCTTCATCACCATTGCTGATATCAGAGCAAGCTTAGGCTAGTTATCCACTACCTTTAGCAAACTAACGCCCGGCTAAGGGGTTGACAACGCATTGCCGAACTCAAAAAACACACCGTAATCACTGAACTTCAATTTTGTACTAAAGTCGCCAAGCGTTGGCAATCCCTCTTGAGCCGTTTGTTATGCTACCTTTTTGCCATTGGATGGCTTGGATTCAATTGAAGAAGATCCCACAAGTTTCCATACAAGTCTTCAAACACTGCTACCGTTCCATAGTCTTCTTCTGTTGGCTCGCGGACGA
>NZ_SHMN01000038.1:0-9595 GCF_029478525.1 Vibrio sp. 1151_11
TAGCTTCAGTGCTTCTGCTTTAAATTCAGCAGAATGGAGAATACGTTTTTTCTTGTTTGTCATGGTTCACCTCATTAGTGATTGTACTCACTTAATTAGGTGTCCAAAACTGGTGGTGCGGATCATATTGCTATACGGGCAACGAAAAAGCTAACAGAAGAAATGAGAAAGAAACACGCAATTTCTATCCTAAAACGAAATCGACAAGATGGTAGTTCTGGAGCTAACAACCATCTGCGTGAAGATGTTTCATCGAAAGAAGTCATCAATACCAAATCTAAAACTATAACGATACCAGGAGACTTGACTCGTCCGCATCACCCTGAGTTCCTTGAAGAACTAACCGAACTAGTTTTTGCAGAAGATTTGAGTGATCGGATATTGGATACTAATCTGATCGAGAGGGCTTCTCAGGGTAGTGATCCACTTGAAAATCTCAGGGCTTCGGGCGTTTTGTGTGACGACCCATTGGAGACGTTTAGTTAGAATTTAGCTGTATGGCGAACCCTTCGGAGGTGATATTCGTTTACCTGATGCATTACCCGATGAACTACTATTTAGCCGAATGATCAGATATTGCAGTGTAGGTGCGGTTCCCATACCTGAATTTCTTAAAAGCGTATATGGAGACCATAGAGCAAGTATTAACCCGATACTTACTGCTGGTTTAAGTTCGCTTTCAAGCCTTTACTGTGAGGGCAAGAATGACCTGCTAATGGAGCAAACTCTTGCTCCGTTGTTTATGCATTATTACCCGCAATACAAAGCCAAATTATCTGAAGCTATATCGTCAACGGACAATTACACGGCTATTAGGTTAAGCCAGCTTTCGTGCGTGAGAGAACATGCACAACTCACCCTCAAAATGTGCCCTGTGTGTGTTCAAGAAGATATCAGACAATTTGGTGTGGCCTACTGGCACCGAGTTCATCAAATACCTGCTATTGAGTCTTGTTGTGAGCATCAGCAGCAACTAGTGGACGTTCGTCTTCCTAAACGATTAAAGTTAGCAGTTGGGTATCCTTCTTCTTTTGAAACCAAGTCTCAAGAAAGTAGCGATGAAAGCTTTCATTTAGCGCAATTTTCTCGGCAAGTACTTCGGCAACAATCAAAGAATATTTCTATCTTTAAGGCAGATAGTTACTCTGATAAATTATCGAATCTTGGCTATGTGACCAAGAGCGGTCGAATACGCAGGGTAAAGTTACTCTATGACTTTTATAAGTTTGTAAACCAATTGCATTATCTATCTCCAAATGTTCTACCATCATCTGAATCGGATTTTAAGTACATTACCAATTTGCTCTATAACCAGTTTTCACAGCATATTTTCAAGTACTTAATTTTTGAATACTGGTTATCGAAGCAGCGAAGGATTAGAAAAACACCAGAAATAATCAGTGAACATAATGCCGATAGTCCCCCTAATGTAGAGCAAGAATGTTTGGCTCTCCTAAAGCAAGGATTATCAATTTCATCGATAAGCAAGCAAATAGGAAAGAGTCGCACTTATGTAAAATCCGTGGCGTATGTTTCTGGGATGGAGGGGCTGTTTGAACCCACGAAAATAAAATCATCGGTTATAGAGCGCGTTATTGCTCTTGCATGGAAAGGTTTTCATCGTTCAGAGATCGCCCGACATTTATCAGTATCGACAGGAAGTGTCGAAATGTTGATTTCTAGCGTAACTGGGTTGGTTGAGTGGAGAAAGAGGTGTAAGCATGAATCGAAACGGCGACGCTACAAATGCCTGATACTTCGATACCGACACAATAATCCGTTAAGGATAAGAAAAGAGATACGGCGAGATTGTTACGCAGCGTTTTACTGGCTGTATCATCATGAACCTGAATGGCTTGAATCCATATTACCTAAGCCATCCCACCCACACCAGCAGAAAAGAAGCGCAAAATAGCGACAAAGGTCTGTCTTAATTGCGAAGTTACGGTGAATGTCTCTGATGATGCCTAACATAGCGATAACCATGATGCTGTCATGAAGCGAGCAAAATGGATTTACGCTGCGTTCAAGGAGTTTCGTGGTCACCTACAATATGTTCAGTACAAAGAATATGTCAGCGGTGAAATGCAGCAAATTACTGGTGACACTAAACTGCTTTAACGAAGACAAACAGGCTCTGACGAAAGCTCTAGTTTCTTGTTGGTGTAGCGTGTGTGCTGAATGTATCTTCCAAGAACGTCTGTCTGAATTATTACCGCAAACCACTTGGGTGAACGGAATTCCGAGTTTTCGGGTTTTGCCAATGATGAAGCAATAGGGAAGCTGTTCGACTAAGGGAAAACTGATGCTTAATCCATATTTGGTCAAAGCGCCCAAGGAGTCTATCGATTATGTGATTCTGCACGAGCTATGTTATATCGCGGAGCACAACCACAGCGAGAAATTCTGGCGATTACTCACAAGCGTGATGCCCAACTGGAAAGAAGTAAAAAGCCGCTTAGATAGCATGGCGGAGTTGTATTTGAGTGAAACGAGGAGGTATTGATTTGTGGTTCCTTAATAATGAGTCAGTGCAAAGCTGGTTCTTTAGACTTGCTTTGTTATCCGGGCAGCAGCAATTCGAGAAAGTTGTCGGTACGAATGGTGAATGGCATTCTACTCCGACGCTAACTGATGGATGTAGCTTAGATTGGGAGTCTATTCCAGATAAGGAGTTGCTGAGTTTTTTGAGAAAGTCTGGAATAGCCAACCAAGAAGCAGGGATGTTTGATAATCCAACGCTTTACGTTAATGACATGTTAATCGCAACCTCGACGATGTACGGCAGACCAAGTCGGAAAGGTGCTATACCAGTAAGGTTTTGCATTGAGTGCATCAAGACATCCTTAAAGATAAATGGATTTGGATATTTTAAGGCAGATTGGTTAAGTGCAACAAAGTGTGCTGTGCACAATGTTAACCTTGAAGAAATTACCAGTGGTAATAGAAAAAGTGCGGTACTCAGCATAAAACAAGCTCTGAGTGGACGTGGTACACCAGAGAGTCAGACTTGTACTCAGTTAGACGAAAACGGCCATAAATATTCAGATTTGACGGATCAACCTAGCTACCACGTCATGCCATGTTTACTGAACAAATTCTACAATTGGGCATCTAGGAAGTGCAGAAAAAGCGAATTAAGACATGAGTATTTGAGTTTTTTTGATCCCTATGGAGTTAAAAAATATATATCGGATGAACGGTTAGTTCGTCAGTTCTTTTACTTCAAGGAGAATTACTCAGAAGAGTTTAAAGCTTTTTGGGAACAATCCGCAGAGATAAAAGAATACAGGTTTGGGTTTAGAGAAAAACTATCTCTGGCTGAAACGTTAGCTAAGAGCAGGGGAGAAAACTGTTCGAAATGCTTTCAATGGAGTGATACAGACTACTGTCCTATCAAGCCAGTCAAAATTTCGTATCTTAGCGAAGAGTATTATGTGAGCTTCGATGAAAACCCTTGCGACCTCTTACTTTGGCGTAAAAAACATAAAATTACTTTTAATGCATGTCATTTAATGGAGCGTGAGACTAAGAATTACGACCCCCAAGAAGGTTCATACTAATTGCTACTTTCTAGTCCGAATCAAGCTACAACTGAGTATTAAAGCATCATACTCGTTGTAACTCACTTCTGGACAATTCTGAGTTACGAGCCGTAGAGCACTCTGATTTTTCGGATGACTTCCAGTATCACAATTATGCGACCAGCCTACGTGCAACTAGCCAAGTCTCCTTATCCACTGCGGTGGCTACGATCTTAGTTATGCCCGCGATTCACTAGCATGAGTGCAGGCAAACACCTCTAGTAAATAGGCAGTTCATCATGAGCTGCCTATTTGATCTAAATCTCTATTTTAGGCTTGCTTCATGGAGAAAGTAGCCCAGATGCGTTAAATTATAATGAACCGCCAAACATTAAGCGTTCCATGAAAAAGTACCAAGAACTTGTTCAAGATATAATCAGTAAGATTTGCCAAAATATTATTGATGTAAAATTACCTTCAGAAAGAGAATTAGCTGAAAAATATGACATTTCCCGTTTCTCGGTGAGAAAGGCAATGTCTAAACTTGAAGCAATTGGTATGGTTAAATCCAAAGCTGGCTCGGGGTATTATGTAAACACCTCGAGTATAGATTCACCATTAATATACAACTCAGTAACTGAGAATAAATTTGGTGAAATTTCTTATAAGAAAATAAAATTGAATAAGAGATTACCAACCATACATGAAATGCAAGTATTCTCAATTGAAGAAGATGAATATATTTGGAATGTGAAACGCTTAAGGTTAATTCAAGGAAAAGTCACCCAGATTGAAGAAGCGAGGCTGCCCGTGAAATTATTCCCAGTGGTGAACGATAATATTATCGAAAGCTCTCTTCAGAAGCATGCACTTTCGTTGGGGTTGGAAATCGACAGCTACCTCACGACCTACCAAGCGATCAGTGTTTCAAAGGAAGATGCAGATTTATTGGGATGTAAGCGCTCTAGTTCAGCAATGAACATCACCAATCGTGGCTTTCTCACTTCTGGTGAGGTGTTTGTCGTCAGTGACATCATTGATATCAACTACCAGTGTACTTACCACTCCAAGTTTAACCCAGAGAGTTTAAATTACCGAGATCAAAACGACCGCGATTAGCGGTCATTTTTCTATTTAAATGAAGTGAGCCTATCGCTATGGCGTATGAATAGTGCCATCAGGCAGTCGGCTCTGAGTCCATTCATGAGGACGATAAGTGACCGGGAAATCTTGTGCAGCATCTTGGTTCATTTCAACCCCGATCCCTGGCAACTCTGATGCATATAAATAGCCATTGATAGGCTCGGCAGCATTAGGAAATACCGCTTGTGTATTAGCATTGTATTCAACGTGCTCTTGAATCGCAGCGTTATGTAGGTGCACGTTTAAGTGAGTATTCACTGCTGCGCCAATTGGTGTCATATCTGGTGGACAGTGCCATGCAATGCGCACTCCAAAGCTTTGGCATAGGTGACCCAGTTTCAATGCCGGAGTAATCCCCCCGATCTGAGAGACATGGCATCGAATGAAGTCAATACGGCGATTAATGATCAGTTGTTTCCACTCTTCAGGGTTGTTAAATAACTCCCCTAGCGCTAGCGAAACACTGGTTTGACTGCGAAGATTATCCAGCCACTCAGTTTGGTTTGGCGGCAATATATCTTCAATAAAATATGGCGTGTACTGTTCTACTCGTTTGGCAAATTGAATTGCTTGATTTGGGAACAGGCGTTCATGGACATCGTGAAGAATGTGGAATTGATTGCCATACTTTTCACGCAAGCATTTGAACATCTCAACCGTGTTTTCCATATACTGGTCTTGGTCGTAGTAAGACCCGTCAGTTGGGTTATTTGCCGTGTGGATATTTTCTGGCACACCACCATAAAAACCTAACTGGCAGCGAATATGTTTGTAGCCCTGCGCTAGGTATTTTTCGACCTGCTCATACAGCCCTTCCATTGTATCACTTGTTGCATGGGTATAGACCTGAATTGCATCACGAGCTTTACCACCAAATAATTGATGTAGCGGCATGTTAGCTAATTTCGCTTTAATATCCCACAGCGCCATATCAACACCTGAAATAGCATTATTGATTACTGGTCCATTACGCCAATAAGCATTAACCATCATCATTTGCCATAGGTCTTCAATATTATTAGCGTCTTTACCAATTAATAACGGTTTGAGATATTCATCAACCATTGTTTTTACCGCCAATGGTCGTTGCTGGAAAGTAGCACAACCAAAACCTTTCATCCCTGATTCCGTTTCAACAATAACGGTAATCAGGTTGTGTCGGTCAGGTTTGGTTATCATACACTCAACATTTGAAATGATATTTTTATTCACTTTAAAACTAGCTCGATCAACAGGATTTATTTTATATAAGCGTGAAAAAATGCAGATTTCAAGCGGTAATTTATACTGAAAATTAACTGGTTCGTTCCTATTTAGAATTAGGATAAAAAAACGAACCAATTGCTAAAAAACGGCCAAAATTAATTTTCAAGCTGTTTTATTGTGATTTTTATCACTGTTTTGTCGATTGGATAAAAATGCTCAATCGCTAAGATTATCGCAGTAAATGAGCAGACCAGCACATAGGAATGTATGATGCAATTGACAGAAACTAACATGGCTATCAGCGATAGTGCACTAGGGAAAGCAGACAGCTTTAGCATGAAATTACAAGAATTGGTTGCAGCCCTTGGCGGTAACGAAAACATAGCAAACATCACTCACTGTATGACTCGACTGCGTTTTAAATTGGTCGATGAGTCAAAAGCGAATAAAGAAAAACTCGAAGCCATTCAAGGCGTGAAAGGTGTGGTTCTCGCACAAGGTCAAACTCAGGTGATCATCGGCGTTGAAGTCGAGAAATGGTACCTAGCGCTATCCGGTGCAAGTGCAGCGCCAGAAGACGCAGAGATTGAACAAGAGAAAGGTAAACTGTTCCAAAACGCAATGCGCATCGTCGCAGGCATCTTTGGTCCGGTCGTTCCTGCCATTGCCGGTGCAGGTATGTTAATGGGCCTATTATCAGGGCTTATTGCTACTAATGTGATTTCGGAATCTTCCGATACCGTGTTCTTTTATCGCTCTATCTCTGTGGCTGTGTTCTTCTTTTTACCTATGCTGGTTTCGTTCTCAGCAGCCAAAGTGTTCAAAGTGAATGAGTACATTGCATTGGCGGTTGCAGCGGCAATGATGTCTCCAAAGCTAGTAGAAAAGGCTGCCTTACTGTCTGATGCTGGCAGCAAAGCCGAGCTTAACGTGTTTGGAGTGGTACCAATTGAGCTAATGAACTACGGCGGTGCGATTGTGCCAGCGATCCTTGCGGTCTGGGTGCTATCTAAGATCACTCCGATGGTGGATAAGCTGGTTCCGAGCTCAGCAAAACCGGTATTTACGCCACTGCTAGCCTTTACCGTCACATCAACTGTTGTCCTTTCACTGGTTGCGCCTGCTGGCATGTGGGTAAGTAATGGTGCTGGCTGGGTGGTTAGCTCGCTACTAGAAATCTCACCAACTTTGACAGGTTTTGTGTTCGGCTTAACTCGTCCAATTACTATTGTGTTTGGTATTCACCACAGCATGACGCCAATCAGCCTAAATAACTTTGCGCTTTACGGAAAAGACCTGTTAATGCCAATCATGTGTCTGGGTAACCTAGCAATTGCAGGTGCGACGATGGCGATTTGGTACAAACAGCGTAACAGTGTGTCTAAAGAGCAGTCTTCGATGACGGTAGGTTCTGGCGTGACAGCGATTCTAGGTATTACTGAACCAGCACTGTTCGGTACGCTGACTAAATACACCAAAGCGCTGTTCATGGCGAGCTTGGCAACCGGTATTATGGGCGCTATCTCAGTAACTATCGATACGCACCTAACAAGTTACATTCTATCGTCAGTATTCAGTCTTCCTGCGTACTTAGCGAGCGGTACACAGAACTTTATTCAAGCTGTGATGGGTGTGATTGGCGTGTTTACTCTGTCATTTATCCTGACCATGATGTTTGTTCGCTTAGACAACAAATAATCCTTCAATATAACATCAGGCCTGCTCAGCTCAGCTCAGCTCAGCTCAGCTTAGGTTGGCTGGCCTGACTTGCATAAAGAAATAGTGCGATGAAGACAATTGCCATCATTGGGGAATGCATGATTGAACTGAACGGAAAACCGTTTGGGGAGATGCAGCAGACGTTCGGTGGAGACACCTTAAACGCCGCGATTTATCTATGCCGAAGTCAAAGACACTCAACCTCTGAACTGTCAGTGAAGTATGTCACGGTCATGGGAGGTGAAGCTCTTAGCCAAGAAATGACGGCTCGCTGGAAGCAAGAGGGCGTTGATACCAGCTTAGTTCTGACCGATACCGAGCGTTCACCCGGGCTGTACTTGATTCAGCTCGACATGCAAGGTGAAAGAACCTTCTTGTATTGGCGAGACCAATCTGCGGCTAAGTATCTCGTTCAGCACCCTGAGTTTGCACAGGTGACGTCATCTTTAAAAAGCGCAGATATGGTGTTTGTCAGCGGCATCAGCTTGGCGATCTTACCTAAGCAAGATAGGGCGCAGATGCTGGAGTTACTGGCGCAGTTAAAAGAGTCGGGTGTCGAAATCGCTTTCGATAGCAATTATCGACTGGCACTTTGGCCTGATGACAATCATCAAACCGTTCAGTCTGCTTATCGCCTTATGTATCAAACAACCGATTTAGCCCTAGTAACGTTTGATGATGAGCAAGCCATCTGGGGAGATGAAACTCCTCTACAAACTTGCGAACGGCTCACTGCTCTTGGGGCAAAGACGGTCATCGTCAAACTCGGTGCTAACGGTTGTTTAGTCTCGGAACAGGGCGCTAATGAACCCTATAATGTGTCAACAACGGTGGTTGAGAATGTGGTCGATACAACGTCTGCTGGTGATTCATTTAATGGCGGCTTTTTAGCGACATACCTTGAAACCGGCGACATAAAACAAGCTTGCCATAATGGTAATGTGCTGGCTGGTGAAGTGATTCAGCATAAGGGCGCCATCATCTCTAAGGCGTTCACAGACGCCGCAAAGCATAGATTCAAATAGGAACAAAACAATGCCTAACTTAAACGAGCAGCTACAAGCGCTGAAAGTTATCCCTGTTATTGCGATTGATAATGCACAAGACATTATCCCACTGGGTAAAGTGTTGGCGGAAAACGGCCTACCAGCAGCAGAAATTACCTTTCGCTCAGAAGCGGCAGTAGAAGCGATTCGACTCCTGCGTGAAGCCCAACCTGACATGCTGATCGGTGCAGGCACGGTGCTAAATAAACAACAAGCGATGGCAGCAAAAGAAGCGGGCGCAACGTTTATAGTGTCACCGGGTTTTAACCCAAATACTGTAAAAGCGTGCCAAGAGATTGGTATTGATATCGTCCCGGGTATCAACAACCCTAGCACCATTGAAGCGGCATTAGAAATGGGCCTAACCACACTCAAGTTCTTCCCTGCGGAAGCCTCAGGTGGTGTAAATATGGTTAAGGCACTGCTGGCGCCATACACGAACGTGAGATTAATGCCAACGGGTGGAATCAATCTTGCCAACATCAAAGACTACTTAGCTGTGCCACGAGTGCTGGCGTGTGGAGGTTCATGGATGGTTGATAAAAAGCTGATTGAAGCTGGCCAATGGGATGAACTGGCTAAGCTCACTCGCGAAGCGGTTGCCCTCGTTTCTGAGTAATTAAGTTATCCCCCACTGCTCCTTCAAGCGCCTCTATTCTGATTAAGATGGAGGCGTTTTTGCATCTTATCGACAGTGAACGTTAGCTTTATCATCGAATTAATTTCTTAATCTTCTGAATAGTAGAGTAACCAAACCATATAAGCATTAGTAATATTTATTCAAATGAGGCTGAACAGACATGTTATGAGTAACAACTCTAAACAGAAAAGGGGCGTGCGACGTGAGGTCGTATGAAGCGCTGTTCACCGCTTAATGTGTGAACCATCTGTATCACCAGATGAACCTAGGACTCTGAATAAAGTAGCGAGTCTGACAATGTAACGAAGACTGGTCAT
>NZ_SHMN01000039.1:0-9146 GCF_029478525.1 Vibrio sp. 1151_11
CAATACTTACCAAAACGAACTTCTATGTCACACGTGACACAGAAGCTCTGCAATGAAATTGCACACAAATTAAATACGCGCCCACGCAAAAGACTTGGGTATAGGACACCAACGGAGTATATTCATGTGCATCTGTAGAAAGTGTCGCACTTCAAACTTGATACTAAGTTAAAATATGTTCAACCCGCCCCACAGCACTATGCAAGCAATCAGCAATGGTTTAGTCCAAGCCCAAAAATTTAGCGCATCAATAGATAACTTTGGTGTAAATATCAAAGTTAATGCCCAAGATAGTACAAAACTTGCTACAAATGACAGCCCACCAATGACCCAGCCTCGTTGAGAAATTAGAACAATGGATGGACCAAAAAGCATTACGGATGTATATAGTGTTTGAAAAGGTGTCATAGATTAATCTCGAGAAAAACAACTTTAATTTTATCGTACAACATGATGATTTGGTTAATATTTTTACATAACGCCCGCCTAAGGGGCTGGCAACGCACTACCACTAAACTCAAACACAACAACCGTAACCACGGCAGCTCAATGGGACTGGAAACGCCACGCGTTGACAGTCCCTCTTGAGGCGTTTGTTATAAGCAAGATACCAACGTTACAACAGCTCTTCTAAATCCGACATTAGCCATGCGCTGTTATGCTGCTTAAAACCAATTTTTGGATAGTATTCAGTTGCTTGTGGTGCTGATAACAAAATCAACTTACAACCTTTTTTAAGACTAGCGAAAGTCTGTCGGATCAATTCTTTGCCAATACCTTTCGATTGGATTTGCTCCGAGACAGCCAAATCCGATAGGTAACAGCAGTAATGAAAATCTGTCACTGAACGAGCAACACCGACAAGCCGCTCACCAATCCAAGCTGAGACAAGCAAATCCGCATTGTCCAACATCCCACTGATACATTCGTAATTATCGGTTGGACGTCTAGCTCCAAGCGTTGTCTGATTGAGCAGATCCACAAACTGCTCTGGCGTAATTGAGCGATTTACAAAATATTCCACTTCCATTTTTTACTTTCCTTTAGAGCCCAAAGTTCAACTTGCTTATAACGCCCGGCTAAGGGGTTGACAACGCACCACCGGACTCAAAAAACACACTTAAACACTGAACTGCAATTTTGCACTAAAATCGCCAAGCGTTGGCAATCCCTCTTGAGCCGTTTGTTATGCAAATTCAATGAGATAAACCGAATTTACACGACCAAAAGCCACGATTGCAATGGCTGAGTAATTCAAGAATCAACCCAAGCAAGAACTGCGATAAATAAGCGGCCAAAACAAAGTTCACCTTTCAGCAACAAACCAAGCTTTTGAATCAGACAAACTCAACGAGCGAAAACTTCAGCAAGTACAAAATGCTCGATTAACTTGCCCTTTCCGCACTTTGCGCCCACTGAATTTACAACGCGCCAGCGCTAAAACTGATTGAGGCAAACAAAGAACCTTACCTGTTTTACGGCTTGAGTGAACCACGAATTTGAGGGTAAAAGTGCTCATTTGCCGACAGCCCAAAACGAATAGCCGGAGAAACCTAAAAAGATTGAACCCCCAAATTCCCCTGAGTTGCATAACGCCCGCTTAAGGGGCAGACAACGCTACTACCGAGCTTCCGCATAACACCATTATCACAAAAACCAACGCATGATAAAAATGCCACGCGTTGGCTGTCCCTCTTGAAGCGTTTGTTAGCCGATTTTCAGATCTAGCTTGAAATTACGAATAATCTTTTCATCCAAACAGCTTCGTAAAAACTTATTCATTTGTGTCATGTCATTAGAAGAGTAAAAATCGAGCATGAGCGTATTAAACTCTTGCTGACGTTTGGCTTGCACATTAATGATAGGAAAACCATTAGCCAACAAAATACCGTTCATCATGAACCGACCGGTACGTTTGTTAACATCCCAAAAAAATTGAGCACGTGCCATTTGTAAAAATGCAGTAATTGCTTGATCGTAAACATCAGATTCGCTATTAACCTGACTCTCAACTTCAAGCCATTTATCGTCCAACTCATCTGGAGCGGGGGGCTCATACTCTGAACCCGTAATGGAAACGTAACCAGAACGAAACTTACCCCACTCTAACGCTTCTTCTTTGCCAGCTATATTGTGAATTTTTAAAGCGGTTTCTTTATTAAATTGAAACTCACCTCGATCAACTAAGCCAAAAATAAGTTCCCATGCTCGAGCTTGGTTCATTGCCATATTTTGATCACTAATTCGATGTCCACCTACGGTGATCCCATCAAGAATCGTTTGCACCTCAGGCAAAGTCATTGCTACACCCTCGAGGTTAACAGCGTCATAAACCAAAGCTGGAACATCTCTTTTAGCAAGTTGTTTAGCCAACGGTATATTTGGTTTCATATTCCACATGTTATCTGTCAATGCTGTCATGGTGGTCTTCTTCAATGTAAGTAAAACTTGGCTAAGTATACACTTACTGATGAGTAAGGTGGTAGAAGTCGGCTAACGCCCGCTTAAGGGGCAGACAACGCTACTGCCAACTTTCCGCATAACACTGTAATCACGCAAACCAACGCACAGTAAAAATGCCGCGCGTTGGCTGTCCCTCTTGAAGCGTTTGTTAAGTACGTTCACAGTTGAGCAGAAAAGCTGTTATTTACAAATTCACGGATAGAGCCATTCTCTATTTGATACTTACTAAATAAATGCTGTAATACCAACTGACTATCTCGCCTGTCTACATTATCTGTAATCATGTAGATATTGCCATTTCTCTCTAGCTCTGTGGGATCAATAACTGGTACTCGCTGTTGCAAAGCTTCTAAGAAAGCAGAATTAAGAAGGTCATTATAATTTACCGACAAGTTGTTAAGGAAAAGAGCAACCGTCCCTTTAGCAGCATTGCCCATAAACACACCGTCTAATATGTCTCGGTACCTAAAAAATTGACTTTCACTAAAATAATAACAATATTTAGCCTGAAGGATGCCTTTTTGACAAACAGCCTTTGCACCATATAAAGTCATTTCTAGCTGCTTTAATTGCGAAGAAGGACTGACACCATCGGCGATAAAAAATAGAAAACAGAACTTACTCTTCGTTGCCCGTTTTTGTGCTTTAAGCTGCTTATTTGCCGACTTCACAACATTTGCTATTTTTCCTGTGTAGGCAATATGTTCTGCGTGCTCAAACACTTTACCGTCAGAGAATACTGACTCTTTTTCTGTAAGTAATTCTTTGGTATCAAGTTTAACTTTTAGTTCAACTAAAGTGGTCTCATGGTCTTCAAGTAGAAAGTCTGGTGTTTTTTGATCACATTCCAATATTTTCGCTGCATTCATGTCGATCGATTTAAAGAACTTAATTACACCTTTTTCATACATTTCCATATCGAAAAACTCTCCCCTACGATTAAGTACTTAACGCCCGCTTAAGGGGCAGACAACGCTACTACTCACTTTCCGCATAGCACCTTAATCACAAAAACCAACGCATAGTGAAAATACCACGCGTTGGCTGTCCCTCTTGAAGCGTTTGTTATAGCGGTGCTTTAGCTGCCCATAGAAATATGATGCGTTGCACACAGCTTATTTCCTGCTGGATCGCGTAAATAAGCTAGATACATTTTTCTTTCTCCGCTTACCCTGAGACCTGGAGGATCTTCGCAAGCTACACCGCCATTAGCTAAACCTGCTGCATGCCATGAATCCACTAACTCTGGGCTAGTGACTTTTAAGCCAATTGTCATTCCATTACCATGAGTCGCCAGCTCTCCATTTATTGGCTTCGTAATTCCAAGCACACCATCTTTGTTTATGTAAAGACAGCGACCTTTAGCATCGATAACACCCGATGGATAACCTAAAACAGACAATATGGCGTCATAAAAAACCTTAGATTTTTCAATATCATTGGAGCCAATCATAATATGACTAAACATACTTGTTCCTTTTGTTGAGCAAAATCGGGATTTACTTTGAGGCATCGATTGAGCAATGTCTAGGTTGAAATGTGAGATAAGCTATAACGCCAAATTAAGCTGCTACCAACGCACAATGTCACTTTAAGCAATGCACCGTAATCACTAAACCATTTTGGAACTAATTCAGCCACGCGTTGGTAGTCAGGCTTGAATTTTTTGTTAGGTGTTACTGTTTCGCATTCATTAACTTGGCAAAGAACCACTAATTTAACGCATTACGATAAACAAAACCCAAACCTTTTACTCAAATTGACAGCCAAATGTGATGAGCTTAAAACAAGTAACTCATTCATTCGATTGAGAAAATCAAAGCACCTTTGCGCCAGTGGAACATTCAACCAACCTACGCCATTTTCCAATGAAGCAACCCACGAATTTTGGCATGAGAAACCGTTAAAGAAACGTGATGATTTGGGTAGACCAAGCCGATTTGCTGAAAGCCGTAAACGAATGGCCAGAGAAATCCCCGAATCTTTTTCCCAAAAATTATGCTTTTCTCTTCGTAAACCTAACGCTGCGTTAAGTGGTGAGCAACGCGACCACAATCCTAAACCATTGCGCCCTAAACACAAAACTCAACCTAGAGCCGAAACTCCCAAGCGTTGGGAATCCGTCTTAAACGCCTAGTTAGCTGCTGCACTTTCGTTAGCAAATTACGACAAAATGCCTAATTTGAAACACATTATTGCTTTCAAACAGCAAAGTAAAATGGACAGCTGTGAAATTAAAACCCAATCTACAAAATGCTCTTGGCAAAGAAGAAATGACCGAGGAAATCCCCATTCCTGAGCCTGGTAATTTGCAAAGAATTCTATCGAAAAAACCAACAACAGAGCACACGAAACGAATTGAGGCATTCATGAATTTCGACAACAAAGAAACCGCGCCAGCGAACTTAACAAACACAACACTTCCCGTAAGCAGACTTCGTTAAGTTCAAACACTTCCCGAAAAGTGCCACTGGCGAGATAGTTGAGAAGCTGAGATTTGTCCGGTGTGTAGCTAGAAAACCGAAAGCCTTTCCACCCTAAACTCACCGTTTTTCTTAACCCCAGCTAACGCCCAATTAAGGTGTGAAGCACGCTACCACTACACTCAATTGGAACACCGTAAACACGAAACCCGACCCAAACCAAAATTGCCGAGCGTGCTGAATCACTCTTAAATTGTTTGTTATGTTTATTCGAACTCTAACTCTTTGAGTGCTAGTTTCTTGATATTATTAAATATTTCATCAAACTTATTTTCAGACTCCATATAGAACCTTTCTTCATCGTTTTCTGAACATTCATTTTCAACCAAATGCCTTAGTTCCAATAACTGCGTGTTTACTTCAGGGGTTAGATAGATTGCACTGCATATAAGCTGATCAAATATTTTGTTAACAGCCTTATCTGACTTGGTTTTTAATTCCGCTCTTAATTTTGTCTCTTCTTCAGACTCAAGGCGACTCGAGCACTCTTGATAGTATTTGTATTCAGCTTCCATTTCTTCAGGATCATCATAAGACAGCTCATATAGATAATGAACATATTGATAGTCCCAGCGTTCCTGAGTAACGTGCACAACATACTGCTTGATACTAGCTAGGCTTTTGAATATCTCTTCATATGCTTCTTGCTTTTTAACCCAAACTTGCTGAGTTATCCAACTACGGTTGGTGACAGCAATTTTTACACTTTCAACCATTCGCGTAGTTTCTTTCAGTTGATTTAAAATCTGCTCAAAGTCTTCTTTTTCTGCATAGTTTTTACCTTTTCTAGTGGCGTACGCAAGGATAAAGCCACCAATAGCACTAACTATAGCCGTAAAAATATACTCCAGATGTTCCATAGTTACCCCAAATAAACATAACGCCCGGCTAAGGGGTTGACAACGCATAGCCGAACTCAAAAAACACACCGTAAACATTGAAGTTCAATTTTGAACTAAAGTCGCCACGCGTTGGCAATCCCTCTTGAGCCGTTTGTTAGCTGCTGCACTTTAGCCGGAGATTGACTACCCAATGGCCTAATTTAAAACACATTATTGCTTTCAAACGACAAAGTAAAACGGACAATTTAGAAACTAAAACCTAATCCACGAAACGCACTTGGCAAAGAAGAAATAACAGGAAAACTTGACGAGCTTCTAGGACTTAAATTTACAAAGAATTCTTTCGAAGAAGCCAACAACCAAGTGCGCAAAACCCATTTAGGCGCGAAAGAGCTTCAAAACCAAAGAAGCCACACCAAAGAAATAAACAAACACACCACTTCCCGTAAACAGACTTCGGTTAGTTCAAGCACTTCACGAACAGTGCCACTGGCGAGATACATGGAAAAGCGCTGACTTTCAGGTGTAAAGCTAGAGCCTCAGACTAAGAAAAATAAACACGTAATTTCATGATTTTTCTTAACCTCAGCTAACGCCCGGTTAAGGGGCAACCAACGCCACTACCAAGCTTCAGCACAACACCGTAACCACAAAAACCAACGCATAATAAAAATGCCACGCGTTGGTTGTCCCTCTTGAACCGTTTGTTATGTGCCTTTTCCCGCATACTGTTCATTTACGATGTCCTTGGCGGACTCTACTGCTTCGGCAACATTATCAAATGATTGTTTATAGAAGTAGAAAAAAGCAACACCAAACTCGGCTAACTCGATGAAAATATAGTTATTTGTCGAGTGAAAGAAATGAAAATCTTTGTTTTTGGTATGGATTACACAGAGAGAGTTAAGCCTGTCCGCCTTAGATTTAACGCTTAAAACGTTTAAAGCATAACGAAGGTTTGAGAAAACCTTTGCAGGACTAGTTTCCATTGGTCCTTGGAACATAGCAATTGGCATTTTACCAATATAAGGAATGTAATCAGCACCTTTTACTTTGTTTAAATTTCGCCGAAGTTCAAGAACCTGAAACTTATACTCTAGGGTCTCTAACCACAATATGACTAGCTCTAAAGTTTCCTGAGAAAACTCTTGATGACGAACGTCTATTCTTTCAAATTCATGTTTTAAATGCCGTTCCAATAGGCCAAGGAGATTTGAATTACAATCTTTGCATGCTGGCAGCGTGGTTTTATTGTAAGTTTGCGAAATACCGTTAGTAGTTGTTTCAAAAGTACGCTTTGTACAGCGATTATAAACCCACTGGGGTATAACGTGCTCTTTGGTCAATTGCTCGTGAGAACCACAAATAATGCAAATTTCTGCCGAATGATTTGCAATGATTGCATCAGTGACTGTCTTCTTATTTGCTCTAATTTTCTTTCGAAGATGAACTAACTTCAACTGAATGCTCATTTTTAAAAACTCCTGACTGCCTCTGGCACATAACGCCCGGCTAAGGGGTTGACAACGCACCACCGAACTCAAAAAACACACTGTAAACACTGAACTTCAATTTTGTACTAAAGCCGCCACGCGTTGACAATCCCCCTTGAGCCGTTTGTTAGGCCAACCGATTGACAACAATACTTTCAAAACCCAAGAACAAAGCTTTTTGTAAACTTGAAAAACACTAACCGATTCATTTATAAACCAACATTTCAAATCAGCAAAGAAACCAAAAAACTCAAATTGAGCGATTTGGAAGAAAAGTGACGAGCGTAGCATGCTCGGCGGACGTTTGGATGCTGAAGGTTATTTTGCCGCTGAATTTACAGCGCTAAGCAACCCAACGCGATCAAGAAACAACAAATATGTGATGACTATTTATCGCTTAATTTAAGCCAGAAAACATTGAATTTACCGCTCAATTCCAACTCGATTTAGCTAATAAAAACTCACTTTGCCTAACGCCCTGTTAAGGTGTGAGCAACGCAATACCGATGCTGCCACATACCACCTTAAACACTAAGCGCAACGCATAGTGAAAATGCCACGCGTTGCGAATCACTCTTAAACAGTTTGTTAGCTGTCAAGGTCGAAGTCGAAGTCGAAGTCGTCAGTATCGACTAATTGCGCTCCATACTTTTTATATATTTCATCCCAGTCTACACCATATTTTTCAAAGAACGCTCTTTCAGCAGCTTCTGTGGATTCCCCTGGTCCCATCCAAATCCACTCCTTATCAAGCGATGCTTTTTCAAAGTATTTGTTATAATCATTTACGAGCATAATCTTAATAATTAAAGGGGAATCAAGAATCCTTTTCTCACTAAATTCTCTCAATGAGTCTTCAAAATCATCAGGGATAATATTATTCAAATCTTCTAGAGTACTTACACCAAAACGCTCTAACTCTGAAACTGCCTGACCCGTATCAAAAGATTCAAGTTCGAATCCATCAGACCATAAACCGGAAAAACGAGACTCTAAAAACTTAGACAGTGTTGTTGAGCTCAAAGGAATGTCATAGTTACCTTTCGCAGTGCTTTCTTTTGCGCTCTCAGATATAAGGTCAATTTGGTTCGATATATCGTTAAACTCTCTATCTGCCATTTCTAAGACGCCAGCTAGAATTTTGAACCTTCGACCTAAAGTTGGAGGAAGCTTACCTGAAAACTTATAGTTTCTATCATGCTCTATTTCAGCCCATGCATGTTGAAGGATCGTCCTAACTTGTATCTCAAAACACTTACCTGAGAACTTTTTGTACTCTGGTAGCTTGAGCCTTTCTTGATCAAGAGAAGCGACATAATGTACTGACTTATATCCAACTTTATCTATACCCAAAGCGTCACTTTTGTTTGAACTATGATCTGTATTTACTTCAAACAACTCTTCAATGATTTTACAAATTGCATCAATTTCATCTTCGACATATGTGATTATCCGAACACCTGTGAAGTCGTGAATCTGCTTCTTAGGGTTGTCGTACTTGCCTCCAGATATCTTTCCTTTGACGCTTTCAACTGTTTTAGCTCTAGATGTAATCATATGATAAGAAATATCATTCGAGTCAAACAACTCCTTCAATAACACTTCTACTTTAGTTGCCAAGTGCTTGTATACTGGTCGATTATCAATATACCAGTTAATAAATTCATTCTTCATTATAATCTCTATCTATTGACAGCTAACGCCGCGTTAAGCAGTGAGCGACGCTGACCACCTAACTGTATGCGCCCCATAATCCCACGGGGCGTTTTAATTTCAGTGTGAGACGTTCCAAGGCAGAAGAGAGTTAATATCAGGCTCTGGCTTTGCCAGTTCTTTCATACATTTGACCATGTAATCGTAGAGTA